>JAICND010000538.1 GCA_025929005.1 Acidimicrobiia bacterium | reverse complement strand
GGCCTCCCGGGCCCGGAAGTCACCACCTTTGACCGTGTCGTAGAAGAGGCGGTAGATGGAGTCGCCGTCGTTGCGGTAGTTCTTGGCGGCGTTGATGCCTCCCTGGGCCGAGATCGAGTGGGCTCGGCGGGGAGAATCGTGGAACGTGAACACCTCCACCTGATATCCGAGTTCCCCGAGGGTGGCGGCGGCAGAAGCGCCGGCCAGGCCGGACCCGACGATGATCACCTTGAAGCGCCGCTTGTTGTTGGGGTTTACGAGGCGGATGGAGAACCTGTGGTTGTCCCACTTATCGGCGATTGACCCGGCCGGGACCTTGGAGTTGAGCTCGATCGTCACGTCAACTGATCATCCCGAACTGGGCGGCGATCGGCATGGAGACGTTGCCGACGACGATCACCGCGGCCAGGCCCTGGGCGAACCAGCGGCGCCACTTGTTGAAGCGGGGGTTGTTGATACCGAGGCTCTGGAACATCGACCAGGCCCCGTGATAAAGGTGGATCCCGAGCAAAAGGTTGGCGACCACATAGAGGGTGGTGACCGGCCAGCGACTGAACGTGAGGATGAGGTTGTCGTGGACCGAACCCGGCGCCCATCCGTCGGGAGCGAAGGGCTGTATACCCCAGGTGAAGTCCGCCAGGTGGAAGGCCAGATAGGCGAGCACGATGAAACCCGACCACCGCATAGTGCGGGAGGCGTAGTTAGCGGTCAGGTATTGGCGGGGCCCCTGGTACTCGAGGGTGCGGGCCCTGCGGTTCATGAATGTCAGTGCCACCGAAGCGTGGATGTGAAGGGCGAAGGCGAGGATGAGTCCGACCCGCATGATCCAGAGGAAGACGTGGCGGGGGAGGATCGGATAGAAAAGTTCCCGTAGCTGGTGGGCGTATTCGTTGATCTCGTAGACACCGTTCGCCTCGGGACCGAGGAAGATCTTGAGGTTGCCGATCATGTGGGCGATCACGAAGACGATCAGCAGAATCCCGGTGACCGCCATCACCCACTTCTTGCCGATGGCCGAGCGATAGAACTCGAGGAAGAAGGGGAGACGTCTCCGCTCTGCGGTTGTGGTCACAAGCTCCCATTAAAGCGCAGCTTCTAGGCCGTCCGTCCTCTTGACGGCGCGCGTAAGAATTGCCACAATCACATTCTTGTAATTACACGCGTGTTGGTTAGCCGGTTGGATTCGATGGTTGATTCGGCTCGGGAGCAGTGAGGACCCATGAGAAGCATGCGTGTGGGAGGGAAGGGATGAGGGGAAAGTTGATCGAGGCCTTAGCGGTTGGTGAGCTCTCTTGGCAGGACTACGCCAACTGCCGAGGTGCGGATGCTGACTTGTTCTTTCCAGAACGGGGAGCCTCCACTCGAAAGGCGAAGGCCATCTGCAATGCGTGCGAGGTGAAGGCGCAATGCCTCGACTACGCCATTGTCAACGGCGAGAAATTCGGGATCTGGGGAGGGATGTCCGAACGTGAGCGACGCCGGGTCCGCCGACAGCGGATCGTGGCGGCCCGCAAGGTCAGCTAAGAAGCTCGCCCGCGCAGGTTTTCGAAAAGGGT
>JAICND010000369.1 GCA_025929005.1 Acidimicrobiia bacterium | reverse complement strand
TCCCTCTCTCGCGAAGGCGGTTCAGGTGGTGATAGAGGCGGGTGCGGGGAACCTCCAGCTTGCGGGCAAGCTCCGTGGCCGACAGCGGACGACCCAGAAATTCGACCACCGCCATGGCGACAGGATTGGCGAGCAGCTTGAGCGTGTCGATGTCATCGATCTCAAAGACTGCCTTGATCCTGGTCATGTTCAGACCCTCTCGATGTTCAAGTTGGCTGAATATAAACCATACCTGAATGAGCCGTCAACTGGTCGATCTAAGGATGCAACGATCAGCCCTACGATCAATGGAATGGACCCTGAACATGCCCTGGTTCGACCCGTGCCGGCCACTTTCGCCCAGGCTCTGGTCAGAAACGGAAGCAGGCGCCTCAACGCCAGCGTGGCTACAGAGCAGCACCAGACCTATCAGCAGCAGTTGTCCAAGGCGGGGTACACACTCCTCGAGGTGCCGACCGACGACCGGTGCCCCGACTGCGTCTTCATCGAAGACACCGCCGTGATCATCGGTTCGGTGGCACTCGTTACCAGACCGGGGGCGCGCTCCCGTAGGCCCGAGACCGGGCCAGTAGCGGCGGTCTTGCAGCAACATTTGCCGACTGTGGTGGTGACCGAACCGGGGACGATCGACGGTGGCGACGTCCTCATTTCAGGAAGCACTGTTTACGTGGGCCGCTCGCAACGAACAAACGGTGAGGGAATCGAGCAATTGCGAAGGATCAGCGCAACCCAGGGTTTCGACGTCGTAACCGTAGGCGTCTACGACACCCTCCATCTGAAGTCGGCCGTGCTTCCCGTGGGTGCCGAGACGGTTGTGGTGACTCCCAATAGCGTGGAAGAGGAACAACTCGACGGTCTCCGTGTCATGTTCGAAGACGAGACCGAGCGTTTCCGCTTCAGCGCCCTGCCCCTGCGTGATGGAAGGCTCCTGGTTACACGGAGCTCGCCTCGGACAGTGGCCAGGCTCGAGTCGGTCGGATACGAAATAGAGGCGATAGATATCTCAGAGCTTCAGGCCGCCGACGGCGGGCTGACCTGTCTTTCGATTCTCTTCTAGTCCCCGGGGCCCTCGCTGATCTCGACCTCTTCCGAAGTCACGACCGCTCCAGCCACAGTTCCATTCTCAAAGAAGGGAGCGCAGTAGGCGCGGGCGACAACATCGGTTCCGTCAGCCCGCCTGATCCGCAGCATGAAAGGACCGGTCGTCTTGCCCGCCCGGATGGTCTGCACTACCGGTGAGTTCTCCATCGTCAGCGGCGTGCCATCGAGGAACCGCACATCGAATACCTCCTGGCTCAGCGCGAGATTGGAGGGTCTCTGTTCGTCTGATCGAATTCCCAACAAACGTCGCTCCGCTTCGTTCCAGTCGACCACGCTCGGCGGGTCACCGGCGAAGATCGAAATTGCGATCGGCAGAGCCTGGAGGACTGTGGAGCGCATTTGACGCTCGAACAGGACCTCGGCAGCCAGCGCCGCCCGCTGGGCCCCGAAGGCCGCCAACCTGGCGAGAGCATCTGCAATTTCGAGCAGACGCGGGGAAGGTTCGATGTCGGTGTCCCACCCGACCACCAGTACCCCAATGGTGTCCTCGTCATCACAAACCGGCAGAAACAAGGCCGAGCGAGATCCCAACAGGCTGGCCCAGACGGGCTCCTTCTTGGCCAGGTCAGATACGAAGGCCTCGGTGCCGTTGCTCATGACTTGCTTGATGATGGGGCTTTCCCCCACTTCCTCAGACCGGGCCGCCCCGAAGCTCCCGGCCCGTTTCAGCTCACCCGACCGGTTGCGGACCACGAGCAGCCCCGCCTCGGCATCGAGCAAATCTGAGAACAGCTTGTGCAGACCTGCCACCAGGCGATCGAGAGAGCGGTCACCGAGAATCTCGGTCATATCGACCAGGATCCGGGCGCTCGGAGAGAGAGTCACCGCTTCGTCCTCACCCTGAAAGGCAGGATCAGTCGGAGCCATCACCACCGTGCCTTCCTCGCCCGGCGGAAGCGTGAGCGTGAAGGTCGCTCCCCTGCGGAACGACTCTTCTCTGACAAACAGATCGCCACCCATGGCCCTGGCAAGGTCACGGCTGATCCCGAGCCCGAGACCAAGTCCTTTGTCGGAGACCGTGCCGGAGAACACCAACTCGCGGCGGCCAGCCGGAATTCCGGGCCCATCGTCCGCCACGCTCAGTTCCACGGACTCGTTGCGATAGTCAAAACGGACCTCGACCTCACCGGTCGGGGCATAGCGGGCCACGTTCTGAACGAGGTTGGTGATGATCTGGGAAACCAGCCTGCGATCCGCCACTGCCACTGCTCGCTTGTCGATGGGCACAAATGCTCGACGGCAGACTTCGGGAAACTCGTCCAACGCATCGCGCACCAGAGCAGGGAGGTCGACCGGCCGTCGCTCAGGTTCCAATCGACCCTGAGCGAGCTTGGTGGCGGCTAGGAGGTTCTCGATGATTAGCAACATCCGCTCCGCCTCGCTCCTGCCCAGCGCTGCCAGTTCCCGGGCCTCGGCATCATTGACCTTGACGGTTCCGTCCTCGAGCAAGGCGAAGAGACCCATTACAGAGGTGAGCGGTGTGCGGAGTTCGTGTGCGACCACCGAGAGGAAGGGTCTCCCGTCGAGGTCGGAGTCTATGACAGGGAGCCTGTCGATCATTGTGCTCGGCTTTGGATGGTTGCCTTAATGATCGGCGTCAACACC
>JAICND010000259.1 GCA_025929005.1 Acidimicrobiia bacterium | reverse complement strand
TGAGCACCACCTCGAGGACGAGGTCGTCGTCTGTGCCGGGAATCAGCAGGTCTCCGCCGAAGAGGTCGCGTGTGTCGAGGTCGATCTCGATCTCGCCTATGGCGACCTCGAGGGTCGCGATCACGTGGCCCCGACCGTCACCGCCGAGACTCACGACCTCCTCGACCCCAAATCCGCCCTGGTTGAAGTCGATCCCGTTGAGATTCCCGATCGCCACATCGCTCGAAGCCTCGACCCCAACGCCATCAGGGAGGATTAGTTCGAGCTTGCCGATGCCCACCTCAGCGTCGAACTCGATCGTCTCTCCATTCCAAGGCAGATCGGTGAGATCGATCACCATCTCTCCAACCGCACGCTCGTAGAGAGGCTCCAGCTGTGCGAATTGAGTGGGTCTGACCACGCGGGGAACGTCCCAGCTGCCGGTGCCGGCTTCAACCGCAGAGGCGGTCACGAGGGGAGGAATAAGCAGCAGCCCGAACGGAATGACCCATCGGGCACGGCCGTACACGGTCCCCACCAGGACCCCGAGCCCCAGGGTGGTCACTGCCAGTGCCAGGTAGTGACGCGTATCAGCATCGATGGCTGGGGCAACTCTGTCGATTACGGCCAGCAGCCCCAATGCAATCACGGTTGCACCGATGGTGATGCGGCCCAATGGCGACGGAGGTGTCCTTGGTTTGGGTACCACCGGACGGACCGGTGCGGGGGGTGGGATAGTTGTGGTCATGACTTCATCGGTCTCCTCGCTGGTTGACCTGGGTCGATCAGGACCTGGTCGGGGTTTGCCCTTGAAACCGGGTAAGTCCCCCCGATAGAGGAGGATTCCGATCACCAAGAGAGCAGTGGGGAACAGCAGACCTCCGTTGAAAAACGGGAGGTTGCTGAAGAGGATCCCGGCCGCGATCACGACTAGGAGGATCCCGACCCAGGGACTGGTGCTGTTGGCCTGATTGGCCCATCGCTGTCCGATCGACTCGGTTTCTCCTTCGCCGGGGATCAACAGAAAACCGGCGATATAGAGCAGCAGACCGGCACCGCCCCCAAAGAAGAGGAGGAGAAAGGCCAGCCGGACGATCCAGCGATCGATCCCGAGCCGGTCGGCTATGCCTGCGGCCACTCCGGCCATCATTCGGCCTTCGACAGGTCGCCGGAGTTCGGTGGTCTCTGTGCGAGGGGGACTCTCTTCGGTAGGTTGTTCGGGCGGGGGACTGGTTGACGTTTCCATTTGCACATCGTGCGCGATCGCTGTCCGGTCGTCTATCAGGAACGTCCCCACCGCCACCCCGACATTCGGGGTTGGAATCAGGGATGCCCCTCATTGATGTTGAGGTGCCCGTACTGCCAACATCAAGGGTGCATGACCTCTCCCGATTCTCTGGTTCGCAAAGATTGGGCTCGACGCCTTGGTCTCTTTCGTCGTCGCCAGCGGCGTGGCATCGCCGGCGTCGCCGGAGGGCTAGCCGATCGATTCGGAGTGAATGACGGATACGTGCGGGCTGCCTTTGTCACTACCGCCACGATTTGGGGGCTCGGGGTCCTGATCTACGCAGTTCTCTGGCAGCTGACCATCAACATCGAGGACGATCGACCCGTTCGGACCATCGACTCCCGCCAGCGCCTGGGCCTGGGGGTGGCTTTCGCCGCGGCGGTGTGGATCGTGGCGGGGGCCGGCCTCGTCCCCAACGCCTTCGCAACTCTGGTTGTGGCCACTATCTCTTTTGGCCTGGCCGCCCTCTGGGATCGCTCTGACTCGCCGAGCCTGGCCCGGGTCATTCTGCCTGGTAGCCGGGGCGCTCTCTCGGTGTTTCGATTGGTCGGCGGTCTCATACTGGTGTTTGGGGGCCTCGGGCTGCTGTTCAGCTCTGTAGGAGCCGTGTCTGAGATCGGCTTCTCGCTGCTGGCCGTGGCCGTGACCATCGCCGGTCTCTTTCTGGCGTTCGGGCCCTGGATGGTTCGTCTCGCTCAGGATCTCGGCCGGGAACGGCGGGAACGGGTCCGCCAGGAAGAGCGGGCTGAGGTGGCAGCCCACCTTCACGACTCGGTACTGCAGACGCTGACCCTCATCCAGCGCAGCGAGGATCCACGCAAGATGGCATCGCTGGCGAGGTCGCAGGAGAGGGAGCTTCGCAGCTGGCTCTATGGCCGGGCTCCGGTGCCCGGCGAGGATCTTCTCTCTACCGCATTGGAGGCGGCCGTGGCGAGAGTGGAGGACGAGCGCCACATCGCCATCGACTTCGTACGGGTCGGGGACGCCACCCTCGACGAGAGAGGTCGGGCTCTAGTGGGTGCAGCCAACGAGGCGATGATCAACGCCGCCCAACACAGTGGAGCGGGTCGCATCTCCGTCTATTTGGAAGTCGACCAGGAGGAAGCCGAGTTGTGGGTAACGGATCAGGGGAAAGGCTTCGATAAGGCGAGCGTTCCAACCGATCGTCGGGGGCTGGCGGATTCGATTACCGGTCGGATGGTGCGGCACGGGGGCACGGCAGTGGTTGAGAGCCAGCCGGGAGAAGGGACGGAGGTGCACCTGACGATGCCCGGCATCAAGCAGGCCGGGGTGGCGTCGTGACTCGTCTCTTCCTGGTGGACGACCATCAGCTTTTTCTGGCTGGCGTCAAGGCCGAGTTGGAAGGTCGGGCCGACGTCGTCGGCGTGGCGGCCGATGTCGACGAAGCGATCTCGTCGATCAGGCGGACCCGCCCTGAAGTCGTTCTGATCGATGTCCATATGCCGGGTGGGGGAGGGCTGGCGGTGCTCGGGGCTGTCACCGAAACGAACCCTGAGATCAAGTTCCTCGCGTTGTCCGTTTCAGATGCAGCCGAAGACGTGATTGCGATGATCAGAGCCGGCGCCCGCGGCTATGTCACCAAGACGATCAGCGCTGACGATCTGGCGGAAGCCATCGATCGCGTCAAGGCCGGTGATGCCGTCTTCTCCCCGCGTTTGGCCGGGTTTGTGCTCGATGCGTTTGCGGGCGGACTCCCGGCTCCGGCCGACCAAGAGCTCGACCAACTCACCCCCCGCGAGCGGGAAGTATTGCGCCTGATCGCCCGCGGCTTCGCTTACAAACAGGTGGCGACCCGACTCAGCCTTTCGGTCAAGACTGTCGAGAGCCACGTGTCAGCGGTGCTCCGGAAACTGCAGCTAAGTAGCCGGCACGAGTTAGCAAGATGGGCGACCGACCGGCGCATCGTGTGAGGGTTGATCAGGCTCGGGCGATTTTGATCGCCGCTCCCCACGCCCGTCCGATCACCCGCAACCAGGGAGCGTCAGGCGTCGTGTCCTGCGGATACTGGATGGCGGCACCACGCTGATCGAGATCGACCGACACGTTCCAGGTTTTCGGAATGGTGACCCGGAGACTCGCGCCGAACATGGAGAGGGCTAGTTCGACCCCGGTAGGGGCCGGCTCGACCTGGGTCAGGTCGATGTCAGCGGCTCCCGCCACGACCAAAACCGTCGCCCCGATGAAGGGTTGGGCGGTAG
>JAICND010000185.1 GCA_025929005.1 Acidimicrobiia bacterium | reverse complement strand
TCTCCTCAGCCGTAGTCGTAGTGGTCTCGACAGGGTCTGTGAAACAGAAGGTCACGTGGGACAGACCCGTGAGGCCGAGGTTGATGTTCCCGCCCTCTCCGGTAGCCCACAGACCAGAAATAACCTGATCGGTGCCCACACCCTGGCCCGCCTTCAGAATGATCCGGAACACCGAATCATCGTTGTTGTTGATCCAGTCCCCATCCGAATCGAGGGTTATGGCTCCAGCGACATTGGTCTCGATCGAACCAAGGGCGCCGTCGTTGACCTGTTGCTTCCAGTACTCCTCATTCCACTCCGGATCGGTGCTTGCGCACTCCACGGATGGAGGATTGCCTTGCTGACCCATTGCTGGAGCCGCCAGCATCAGGACCAGGGCCATCAACATGAGGAGCGCCCCGCTTGCCCCCATAACTCGCCTCTTCGCCAGCCCTACCATGACATTGCCTCCCAGTTGTTCCATGCGAAAGGCCGGTCGCACCACTGGCTCGCCTCATCCCAGGTGCCCGCCTTACGGGATGAGAGTCTCCGCCTCCAAATCGCCCCTTGACCACCCTTGGTGGCCCTTGCCACTCACTGTAGTCATCGCCCTAAGCCCAACAAGATCACCCTCAATTGGACCCTAAAGCACTAGTCCCTAGGCTGACCGCTCCCGGGTGATCTCTGGTAGCGGCACCAAAGTGGGATTGGCCTTGTCGCGAACGGCCTTGGCGTCAACCACCACTCTGCCAACGTCTGATCTCGATGGAAGATCGTACATGGTGTTCAGGAGGATTTCCTCCAGAATGGCCCGCAGACCGCGGGCTCCTGTGCCCCTCTTGATCGCCAAGGTCGCGACCTCTTCGAGGGCATCGTCTTGGAAGATCAGCTCAAAGCCATCCATCTCGAGCATGCGGGCGTATTGGCGGGTAAGGGCGTTCTTGGGTTCAGTGAGGATGCGGGTCAGCTGGTGATGATCGAGATCTTCGACGGTGGCAACTACCGGCAACCGCCCGATGAATTCGGGGATGAGGCCAAAGCGGATTAGGTCCTCGGGCATCACCTGAGCTAGCAACTCGGCTGCCCGCACGTCTTTGCGGGATCGGATGTCGGCTCCAAATCCGACCTGCTTCTTGCCGATCCGGTGGCCGACGATCTCTTCTAACCCGGCGAATGCTCCACCACAAATGAAGAGGACGTTGGACGTGTCGATCTGGATGAACTCCTGATGAGGGTGCTTGCGGCCACCCTGGGGCGGGACTGAGGCCACCGTGCCTTCCAGGATTTTGAGCAACGCCTGCTGGACACCTTCGCCGGAAACGTCCCTGGTGATCGATGGGTTCTCGGCTTTGCGAGCGATCTTGTCGATCTCATCGATGTAGATGATCCCTTGCTCAGCCCTCTTGACGTCGTAGTCGGCCGATTGGATGAGCTTTAGGAGAATGTTCTCAACGTCTTCACCGACGTATCCAGCCTCTGTTAAGGCAGTGGCATCGGCGATGGCGAACGGGACGTTGAGCTGACGGGCCAGGGTTTGGGCGAGGAGGGTCTTGCCGCACCCGGTGGGCCCAATCAAGAGGATGTTGGACTTCTGAAGCTCGACATCGTCGCGGCGGTGCTCGCCGGTCCGGATCCGCTTGTAGTGGTTGTAGACCGCTACGGCCAGCTTCTTCTTGGCGGCGTCCTGGCCGACGACATAGTCATCGAGGTAGCTGGAGATCTCGACAGGCTTGGGGAGTTCGGTGAAGTTGACCTCTTCGGTGGAGGCAAATTCCTCTTCGATGATCTCGTTGCAGAGGTCGATGCACTCGTCACAGATATAGACGCCGGGCCCGGCAATCAGCTTCTTGACCTGCTTCTGCGATTTGCCGCAAAAGCTGCACTTGAGCAGGTCGCCGCCCTCACTGAACTTGGCCATGTGGTTCCCTCCTACCCGGAGGCTACCGCAACCAACTCCCGCCGCGTGAGGATTGCATCGACGATCCCGTAGTTGCGGGCCTCCTCGGCGATCATCCAGAAGTCCCGCTCGGTGTCCGTGGAGACCTTTTCGTAGGTCTGATGGGTGTGTTCGGCCAGGATCCGATTGAGCTGTTCACGCATCTGCACGATCAGCCGGGCCTGGATCTCGATATCACTGGCCTGGCCCTGAGTGCCGCCGTGAGGCTGGTGAAGCATCACCCGGGCGTGGGGAAGGGCAAACCTCTTGCCGGGCGCTCCCCCCGCCAGGATGACCGCGGCCGCCGAGGCAGCCATGCCCATGCAGACCGTGTTCACCTCCGGCTTGATGTATTGCATCGTGTCATAGATCGCGAAAAGTGAGGTGATGGAGCCGCCGGGCGAGTTGATGTAGAGGTAGACGTCTTTGTCAGGGTCGTCGCTCTCCAGATGAAGCAACTGAGCCATGATCAGATTGGCGATCGTGTCATCGATGGGGGTGCCGAGGAAGATGATCCGGTCCTTGAGCAAGCGGCTGTAGATGTCGAAATAGCGTTCGCCTCGACTCGTCTGCTCGAAGACTGTGGGGATCACATAGTTCTGCATGTCAACTCTCCTCATCGATGATCTCGGCGTCGACTACCTCAGCTTCGAATTCCTCGGCGTCGACCACCTGCGCCTCAACTTCGTCACTGGCTATATCGGCGCCAATTCCCGGGTCACGAAGGTCGAGATCCACCGGGTTGCCGTCCTTATCAACCGCTCTGGCAGCAGCAACCACCACCTCCAGAGCCTTATTCCGGAGGATATCACCGACTACCAACAAGGCTCGCGACCGCTCCGAGAGGGTTTTGCGGACCTGATCCGGTTGTTCGGACGACCTTGCCAACATCTCGATGGTTGCGGCCAGTTCCTCCGGGGCAACTTCCATCTCCTCCTGATTAGCCACCGCCTCGAGGACGATGCGCGTTCGCAGATTCCGGTCGGCCTGTTTCCTGAGATCGTCCATGAAGGCTTCCTGGGTTTGGCCCGTCACTCCCAGGTAGTCCTCGAGGCTGATCTCCTGGGTTTCGAGCCGATGCACGAAACGATGGAATGTGTCTTCCATTTCGGCCCGAATCAACAGGTCGGGAACTTCGAGCTGGGCGTCGTCGACCAGGAGGTCGAGAGCTTTCTCGCGGAACTGGCTGGCTGCCGCCCGCCGTCGGACATCAGTGAGCCGGCTCTCGAGGGCGTCCCGCAACTCCCCTACGGTCTCGAACTCGGTCACCTCGGTAACCCAGTCATCATCGAGGTCGGGAAGGATCTTCGCTTTGACCTCATTCACTTTGACAGTGAAGGAGACCTCCTGACCGGCTCGATCGCCGAAACCGGACGGAAGTGGCGCCCGGAATGTAATGACCTCGCCGCTCGACCTGCCTCGCAGGTGATCATCGATACCTTCAACGAGGAGGCCTGACCCGATCTCGTAAAGAAGCTCTGACGCCGACGCCTCCGGAACCGGCTCGCCTTCTTTTTCGACCGTGAGGTCGACCGACACGAAGTCTCCATCGCCAGCAGACCGGTCGACCGTTTCCAGTCTTGCGAACTGTTCCCTCATGCGTGTGACGGCAGCGTCCAGATCCTCGGCGGTGAGGATGGGTGGCTCTACCTCGATTTCCCGGTCCCGGAACGGCGGCGGATCGTCAAGCGTCGGCCAGAGGGTGATCCGCACCTCAACAGCTACACCTCCGTCGATGTCGTCGACCTTCTCCAGGGTCGGCGTCACGGCGGGGCTCAGGTCTGCTTGATCCAGCACCGTGCCCAGCCGGGTCGGTATCAGCTCCTCTATGGCCTCCGAGCGGAGCCGGGCCGCCCCTACCGCGGCTTCCACCACGGGTCGCGGAGCCTTTCCCGGCCGAAATCCTGGGATACGAATGTCCTTGGATAGCCGCCGGGCAGCCGAAGCCTTGGCCGAGTCGATCTCGGCGTTGGTCAATTCCATCGTGACGAGACGCTCGAACTGGCCTGTCTCGCGGACCGTCTCGTTCACTTCTGTTGGATTCCTTCCTTTGGGTGACCGAGGGGACTTGAACCCCCGACCTCCAGGGCCACAACCTGGCGCTCTAACCACCTGAGCTACGGCCACCATGCCGCCCGGACCCGACAGACCGGGACGCCCGGGACCCGGCCAGCATACCGGAGGGTCCCGCCGGCCCGGCTTCGGTTTTCCGGTCTCACTCAGCCGGGCAGGTCGACGAGCAGGGCCTGGCCGATCAGGGAGGCGACGGCGTCCATCTGCTCCTCCTTCACGGTCCAGGCCCCGGAGCGGCGGGGGAGCGCCCACAGGATCTCGGCGTCCTCCCAGGCGAACTGGCGGGCGGCGGCCACGATCCTCGTCATCAACCGGCCGAGCGCCGACAGCCGCTCGGTCGCCTGGCCGGTAGCGGCCCGCTCGTCCAGGAGGCGGCGCAGCAGCGTGTCCATCTGCTCGGCGAAGACGTCGTTGACCTTCCGGTAGTCCTCCCTCCGGCCGGCCGTGTCGAGGTCGGCGTCGCCC
>JAICND010000248.1 GCA_025929005.1 Acidimicrobiia bacterium | reverse complement strand
GGAAATGTCCGTCAAGCAACGCATTGCTGTGATAGCGGTGGATACCACCGGGATCAGCTTCCCGTGCACTCAGAGAGGCAGCGGCCGACCAGTCGCAATTACCGACAACTAGTTGTCCTGTCAAGGGGAACGGAAGGGGAGAGGGCATACGCTCTCTCCCCTTCTCCGTTCATTCGCTCCTCACGCCGTGCGGAACCGTACGACGTGCTTTGCCTAAATCCTCAACCGGCCCAGCCAATTTCCTAAGGACCTAGTTGCGATCTTCTCCAGCGCTTTGTCGAGATTGCGGTAAATGGTGAAGTGTTGGTCAACACCGGCGATCGAAAGAAGTCGTTCGACCGGGCCACCCTGGGCGATGATCAGTCTCACTTCTCGCCCCGCATGGGCTATTTGGTCCTGCGTGGCAAAAAGCCAGCGGATACCAGCCGAGTCCATGAACCCGACGGCGCAGAGATCGATCAACAGGTTCTGGGTGGGAAGCCACTCCCTGGCAAGGACCTCAGTTAGCTCGTGCACTCTGGCGATGTCGATGTCGCCGTCGAGCTTGATGGCGGCCCACTTACTTCGTCCCAAATCCCGTCTCCTCTAGTCCGGGATCGAAAGCTAGACCCGAGGGGGCTCGTGTCAATGCCCGGGCGCATGCAAGGCTCCGGGACAGCGAACCCGGCCGGCTTGGGTGGGAGGCCAGCGGTCTCGACTTGGGATGTCGATGGGGAGGCTGCCCGCCCAGTCAACGAAAGGTAGCTCTCCCGTTTGGGAATTAGAGACCTCGGGGAAAGCCCATACGACATCCCTCAGAGGGCTTTCGAAAGGGAAGGAAGAGGAGATGAGAATTCGCAACCTATTGATAAGTGCCCTCATCGGGGCACTCACGGTGACTGCCTGCGACCAAGGCACTCCCGACGTCGATACCGACACCGTCACCACACCCACTGTTGGGACGACACCGACGACTGATCTCGGGACGACACCGACGACTGATCTCGGGACGACAACGACGAACTAGCAGGGAAGCCAATCCCGAATCGAACCCCTCTGGCCCGGTGGCCAGAGGGGTTCGTGACGAGGTACCTGAGGGATGCCCGATCGAATATTGCAACAGAGGAAGTCGGGCCGCCAAACCGAGGACTGGTGAGTCTCCTCATGCGCTCGGTCAGTGGGGGCTGAGGAGGATGAGGTGTCAGCCCACCGGCCCAATCTCCACAATATCGGGGGCTCTATCCCCGTCGCCTCCGTTATGGGGGCTGGATTACGGGCAACTGGGCGGACGATCCTTCTTGGGACTCGTGGTCCGCGGCCCTCCAACAAACCAATCGGCTCCGCAAGCGCGGTTGAAGGGCTACTGTCTGAGCAGGAGTACTGGGAGGAGTCCAACATGCGACGAACCGTCGCTTTCGTGTTTCTATTGACCCTCGCGACGATCGCCCTTCCGGCGTATGCGGGAGTCGGTAACAATCCCAACGCCGAAGTCATAGCCAACATCGCCTGTGAGGACGGCACCACATTGGCGCTGGTGATCGCGACCGGCCAAGCTGGCCACCAACCGAGTGGGCAGTTGGCGGGAGTCGCCACGTCGATCTTTGTTTTGGGCGGACCAAACGGAAACGTCTTATTCCCGCTCTTCGATAGACCAGGTGTTGGTCTCGACAGTCAGACGACGTGGTGCTGGTGGTTCGACCAAGCCCAGGGCGCCTGGATAGGGGCCGACATTCTGATCCATCCCAACTTTCGCTGAGCGCTCATCAGCGAAGTCCAAAAGGAGGAGCCATTCTCTAAGTTGGGACCAAGAGAATGGCTACCTCCGTCGGTCTCTACGAAACAGTCAGGAGATTGGTTCTCGCGAGGGCTACGCGGGTTCAGTCAGCTGGTGAACTGGATAGCTCGAGTCCTTCCGGCATCCGTGAGCTTGTCCGCACCAAGTCCCATCGCCTCGGTGTAGCTTGAGCGACGGGCCTCGTCCCAGGCTTCACCAATCTCTTCCTCAGTGAACCCGAGCGCCAGCATCGGGGTGAAGTAACTGCCTCCGCCTTCGAGCAAGAGAACGAGCAGCTGGTCGACAGCGGATAGTCCCATCGATACCTCCAGACGGGCCGCTGCTCCTCCCGCCGAGAGTCTGGCACAAGCCGGTGAAACCAGGACCGGAGTCGCCGAGCCGCGAATCCCCTGGCCGTCTCGGCGACTCCGCTCAATCCATAGCGCCAGACACCGCCCTTAGCAGTCGCCCGGCTCCGCGGGGATGAGCAGCGGGCCCTCCGCAGGTGCGTCGAAGAATGTCGCGACCAGAACCGTCGGCTCGCTCGTTGCGTTAAACGCGGTATGGACGTGCCCTTGTCCCGGGTCGACAAACGCGGTCCCGGCCGGGTACACGCGCTCACTGCAATCGTCGGCCGAGACGTAGGTCAATGCGCCGGAGGCGATGTTGACCACAACGGGACCTTGGTGGCTGTGCCACGGAAACTGGGCTCCGGGCTGCACGGTGATCCGCGCCACGATTGTGAGGGATGGGTCTTCAACGTTGACGACGTGGGTTCGCCGACCGTCGAGCTTGATCTTGAACCTAAGGCTGACGTCGTCGGGAAACTCCGCTCGACTCGTCAACAGCTCGGTCGCGATTGGTGGCGGCGTCACCTGCGCCACTGACGGCAGGACGAAACCACCGATTACGAACGCGGCAGCGAGCGCCGTGCCGAGCACAGCACGTTGCTTCTTGCTCATTTCTTCTCCTCCAGTCCCCAGGCAACGAATGTTGCTCTTGGCGCGACCATACGCCCAGCAATTGGTTGGTTCAAGACCCATTTTGAGAGGCCGCTCTCCCTCGCGGTCCGACACCGAATCGGACTGGAAGCCAGCCCGCTGGCCCGGATGCGACTCTAGAGCGAACCTCAGGAAGCAGCCGCAGCGGCAGCGGCAGCGGCTTCGTCAGTGTCGACCTTGACGTCGGAGGTGGCGAGGATGTCCCAGGCCGTCAAGGTGATGGCCCACCAAGAGATCAGGTTCAGGACGTGCTCAAAGGCTCCCGTGATACCCATCAAGAGAAACATGAGGTGCGTCGCGATCCAACCGACGATGCTGCCGATCAGGATGCGGGCGGCATATAGCCGTCGCTTCTCCGGATCGGTCTCGGCGAGCTTCTTTACCAACTTGGCGGCCCACATGACGAGTGCGTATACCCAGGGTCTTCGCCGGTAAACCCGACGCGACCCTCAGCACTAGTCACTGGGCGCTCCGGATGTTGGCACTTGCCCTCCATCAGGACGAGCCGTTGGTCGATAGGGGATCGTCCCAAGTCGTACAAGCGGATGTCGCCTAGTTTCGGAGTGGTTCGGCGCCGAGTAGGCGCCGCGGAGGCGCCAGCGCCGGGACAAGAGGTGGGGAGTCCACTAGTAACTCGGGGCGCGCCATCTCCGACCCGAGCAAACCCCCCGCCCACCGCCTGCTCAGGCGGTCGAAGGGGGGTGTCTCAAAAGAACGGCAGGAAGATCGGATCGTCCGAGCAGTTCACTTTCACGAACCTGATGAACTCTTCGACCGACACGGACTCACCGAAGAAGTCCTGCGCGAACGCGACCTCTTCAGGTGAGCCTTCTTCGAGGATGAAGTCGACGGTCTCCTG
>JAICND010000006.1 GCA_025929005.1 Acidimicrobiia bacterium | reverse complement strand
GAGGTAACCCACCTGTTGATACAGGACATCTTGGCCGGTGCGCTCCTTGAGCAACTCTCCCGTGAGAGCTCCGATTCCGCCCAGCTTCCGGTGTCCGTAGGCGTCGGCGGAGCCGGTGAGTTGGATATCGCCCTCAACCATGCGTGCGCCTTCTGAGATCGTCATCATTGCGTAGCTCGAAGGGTTGAAGGCACGATCGCCCAACAGGAATCCGGCCAGCCGATCGATCTCGAACGGTACTTCTGAGATCACCGCTCTATCCACGCCGGACAGATAGGCCGTGATGAGAGACGTCTCTCCGCTGTATCGACCGAAGAGCTCCACAACTGCGATCCGCTCGTGTGACCCGGCGGCGGTCCGAAGACTGTGGATGAACTGGACCCCGCGGGTCACTGCCGTCGAGAAGCCGATGCAATAGTCGGTGCCGTGGACGTCGTTGTCCATCGTTTTGGGAATCGCGATGACCGGAACCCCCTCCGAGTGGAGTCGGAATCCATACGAGAGCGTGTCATCGCCGCCGATGGGGATCAGAACGTCGATCCCTTGCCGTTCGAGAACATTTAAGACGTGACCTGTGAAGTCGTGAGTTGTTTCACCCTGGGTGCGGTCGATCAGGAATTGGGGAAGCTCCGCTGTTCTCACATTGGCTGGATTAGTCCGGGAACTGTGAAGAAAAGTGCCGCCGGTCCGATCTACGGTCCGCACAACTCCGGGGTCGAGTGGAATCAGATTGGCCTCGGCCGACCTGGGGTCGTCAGGGTCGGTGAAGGCGAGTCCGGCCCACCCGCGGCGGATCCCCACCACTTCATGGCCCTCGCCCGCCACCCGATTCACGACCGCCTTGATACAAGCGTTGAGACCGGGCACGTCGCCCCCGCCCGTCAGGATCCCTATCCGCATCGGTGCCTTCCTATGTGTCAGACCAATACTGGCGCGTCAACAGGCTGACAGCCGACTATCACTTCACAAGCCGACTAGTGGCCAGGAGGCGGTTGCCACAACTCGAAACGATTGCCTTCCGGATCAACCGCCCAACCAAATCGTCCGTATTCGTGTTGCTCAATGTGGTCATCGACAGCGGCACCCGCTTCGCGAAGCCGCTTCAACACTCCGTCGAGATCGTCGACCCGGTAGTTGATCATGGCTGCCTGACGACCAGGACCCAAGTACTCCGTGTCGGCCGGGAAGAATGCCCAGGTGAGGGTCTCACCACCCTCGGATCGCATGATGCCGTAGTCGCTCCCGTCGACAGGCAGGTCAAGAACGTCGGCATACCAACGGTGCAGGCGGGCCGGGTCGGTCGCTCGCAGAAATACACCACCCACCCCAGTGGCACGGACCATAGGCTCCTCTTTGGTTTGTGGTTAGTGTCGCACTGAGTGGAAACCTGGGACGCCATCCGGTCAAGGCGGAACGTTCGCGAGTTCTCCAGTCAACCGCTCGACGAGGCGACTCTTGACCGCATCCTTGAAGCGGGCCGGCGGACACCCTCGTCTCGCAACTGGCAACCCTGGGACTTTGTGGTTGTAACCGACCAGGACCAGAGGTCGAGGCTCAGCAAGGTCTGGCGTGGCGCTTGGCATGTGGCCAAAGCCCCGGCAGTGGTGGCCATCGTCGCACCCCTTGTCGAAAGCCATCAGGAAAAGGAGATCCTGCACTTCGATCTGGGCCAGCTGGTCATGGTGATGATGGTGGCGGCGGCCGATGCTGGTGTTGGCACGGGTCACGCAGTGGTTGCCGATCAGGATCTTGCCCGGTCCCTGTTGGGCCTTCCGGAAGACCGATTCTGCGCCTACCTGATTTCGTGCGGATATCCCGATGGCGACCCTCTGCGTCCTTTGACCACGATCAAGCGGCGGCCCTTTAGAGAGGTCGTCCATCGAGGCGTTTGGTAGGAGTTGGCGGGGTGGGGCCGCTGATAGGGATCCCGACGGAGTAGGCTGTTAGTGGCACGATTTAACGCGTGCAGCGCCTTTCTTCGCTCCGCCCACCGTCGAGTGAAGTCACCGCAGACACCCAGCCTGTGGGGCGTCGGCTTCCCGACGGTACGCAGATCTGTGAGGAGCGAAATGGCCGCCAAAACGACGGGAAAGACCACAGGAAAGTCGACCGGATTCGTCAACAAACACCACGACGGGAATCGCCAGCGGTGCATCGAGTGTGGTCACCCGCGCCGCGAGCATCACAACGAAGGATGCGGAGTTCCCAAGTGCAAGTGCGTCGTGTACGCCGCTTTGGCCGTAGCGGCACCCAAGGCAGAGGCTGCCGGCAAGTAGCGGGTTTCTCGTCGATGGTGGTCGTTTAACGTCGACCCATGTCCTCCCAATCAACGCCCGCCCGCCTGCTCGCCGACGTATTCGTCACCTATCGACTCTCAACCGAACACGATTGGGCGCTGTGGGCGGGTGATCTCACCCATCTCGAAGAGTGGCCCGATGTCTCCGAGACGGGGACCGCATCACGCGTTGCTTCCCTGAGTAAGTTCGCCGACCTGGCCGACCAGCTCGAAGCCACATCAAGCGATGACCGAGTTCTCTTGGAGACGATCGCTTTCACCGGGCGATCACAGGCTTTGCAGCTCCGGCATGAGCCGGATCTCGAATGGGTCAACCACACGGGCGGGATCTTCTCCCAGATCCTCACATTTCTGCCCCGCTATCCCCTCGTATCTGCTGAACACGGCGAGAGATACCTGGAGAAGGTCAGGCGCCTTCCCGTCTTCCTCCATGCGTGGAGCGATCGACTGCAAGCTGCTGCCAAGAAGGGGGTCGTGCCGATTTCGCATCTCGTGTCGGCCCTCGTTTCGGCTATCGACCGTCATCTGGGTGGACCGGTGTCGGCGGGGCCCCTGTCAAAGCAGCCACCACCCATGTCGCTCTCGGAGGCCGACCAGGAAGCCTGGAAGGGGAGGCTCTTCCCCCTGCTCGACGAAATCACCCCGGCATTGCAGCGTCTCCGCGCAACTCTGGTCGAATACACCTTGCCGGCTGCCCGTCCCGATCATCTGCCCGGGTTGGTGCACCTAGAAGGTGGGCGCGACCACTACCGCGAGTTGGTGTGGGCTCATACCAGTCTCGGCTTTAGCGCCGAAGAGGTCCATGAGATCGGCACGCAGCAGGTGGAGCGTCTCGAACTCGAGTACATCGAACTGGCCGGACCGCAACTGGGCACGACTGACATCGCCGAGATCTACCGACGGCTCCGGGACGATGAAGGGCTTCACTATTCAGACGCAGAAACGCTGGTGGCTGATGCGACGATCGCCCTCGAAAAGGCCACGACTGCCGCGAACGAATGGTTCGGCGTGCTTCCCATAGCGCCATGCGTTCCGTATTCGATCGAGCAGGGAGCCCTGGCCTTCTACTCGAGGCCGGCGCGCGACGGGTCCAAGCCCGGTCGGTTCTTCTTCAACACGTCCGACCCCAGCATGTGGGGAACCTTTCAACTCGAGGCCGTCACCTACCACGAGGGGGTGCCGGGCCATCATCTCCAACTCGCCATCGCTCAGGAGAATCCAGCCATGCATCACCTCCTGGCCGACTATTACATCGCTGCCTACAACGAGGGCTGGGGGCTGTACACCGAACGGCTGGCTGACGAGATGGGCCTGTATTCATCCGACCTTGACCGCATAGGCATGCTGTCGGCCGACTCGATGAGGGCCTGTCGCCTAGTGGTCGACACCGGCCTCCATGCCCTCGGCTGGTCCCGTGAAGAAGCCATCGAATACATGCTTGCGCATAGCCCCATGAGTCGCACACAGGTCGAAGGAGAGATCGACCGCTACATCGGCTCGCCGGGACAGGCTCTCGGATACATGATGGGGCGGCTGGAGATTGACCGTATTAGAGCCGAGGCCGAGGAGAAGCTTGGCGCCGACTTCGACATCAAGAAGTTCCATGACGTCGTCTTGTCGACGGGCTCGGTGCCGATCTCGACTCTGCGGAGGGTGGTGGCGGATTGGCTGCAGGACCAGACGGCAGGTGCCCCGGCCTAGACGCAGAACCCGTCCGGATCGACCCCTCGTGAGCAGAAGTTGAAAGTCTCGACGGTATCGAGATAGAAGCCTCCACTGCTCGGATTACCGAAGATGTGGAGCCGGAATCCGGCCACTGCATCGTCTTCAAGCCCGACAACGTCAAAGGTCACTTCTCCGAGATCGCCCACCGTCGGGGCCACAGTGACTGTGATGCGTGTAGGTGATTCGACTGAAGTAATCCCCTCGGCGATCGACCATCCCAGCTCGAGCATATTCTCGGCTTCGGGGATTCCGCCCAAGATCTGGACGATCTGGGCCGTGGCGTCGTCGACCGGTCCGGGGTACCCGACAAAGGCGCCCGACACCCAGCCGGTGATGCCGTCTACTTCGACCTGGTACCAGATCGATTGCGGGAGGGTGCGGTTGTGGCCCGTTGCAATGATGTCGTCGGCCAGAGGGCTCAGTTCGTGGACAATCGTTTGGTTGGCTCCCGGAGCCGCCCGGACATTGAGGACGTCGTCGAAGGCGACGCCCATCACCGCCAACCGGTTTCCAGCCCTCGGCCCGAGGTCGGTTCGCTCACCGGGCAGCTCGGTGGTGGTGGTGGTGGAAGTCGTCGACGAAAGGGAAGTGGTCGTTATTTGACCGGTGGTGGTCGGAGCGCTCGACGAGGGCGGGGCAGAGGGAGCGACGGTCGTAACGGTCCCGGAAACGGTTGTTGTACTGGTGGTCGGCGCGGCCGCGCCTCCGCACGCCACTGCCAGAAGGGCCAGCACGGTGACGAGCGGGCCGGCGAAGTGGGAGGCTGCGGGGGACTGGGATGTCTTCATGGCAGTAAAACGCATTGAAGGTTGTGCCGGTTCTCACTGAAAGGCAGAAACTTGGAAGCGGGTGCGGGCAGCCAGTTGATGCTGATCAAGGTCGCTCGCAGCAGCGATGTGCTCCGTCCGGCCACCGGCTCCGCGCACCTTGATCAGCAGGCTATCAACGATGTCATCGACCGCGGTGGCCTCGCTTCCGCAAGCCGAACAGACGGGTCCGCTGAGAGCCAGCCAACCACAATTTCCGCACGCCCAACCCGGAATCATGGAAGTACCGGCCACCAGCAGCAGCTCGATGGCGTCGAAGTTGGCCGCTCGGATAGTGTCGTCGACGCCAACTGTCACCAGACCACCCTCCTGGCCGGTTTCGATGATCTGCTTGACGAGTTCCAGCTCCTGCCGAATCTCAAAAGCCTCTTCCAGCTCAGCGGTGATCTTCGCAATCGTTCCGTCTGTCTCGGTATTCACGTCGACAATGAAGGTCTCAGCCACCAGCGACCTCAGCCCGTTCGGCAGCTCGTGCAGAAACGCCGCCACCGTCTCTTCCCGCCCGCCCACAAAGACAACATCGAGTCCGACATTCTCCTTCATCTTGCGAAGGCGCTCACCCACCTCCCGGTAGTGGCGCCGATGTACCTCCTCGGCGTGCTGGCGAACGCGATGTTCGTCGAGCCCCTTCCAGCCGCCGTAGTCGGATTTTCGGATCGGCTCGGACTCGATTTCTGACTGGTCGAGACATTGGCCCATGTTGGTGACCCTTATCAGGGAGCGCCGGGGATCGAGGATCAGGGTGGCGACCTGATGAAACTGATCGAGAGCTGCAGCGAGCGGCCGAAGGTAGGGACGGGGAGCCGCAACGGCGACGTCCCAGGCCTTGCGGGGCAGTGTCAGGAACTCATCGATCTCGCTTGATCCGCCAACGAACACCCCCACGCCGTGTCCGGTGTTCTTGGCGATCTCGGCTTCCATGTCGAGAACCTTCTGGGTGGCCCAGCGGAGGGCCATGCGGCCATCGTGATCGAGCTTCGTCTCGAGATCTTGAAAAGGCTCCAGGAGATTGCGGAGTCGAGCCCCGACCGTGCGCCGCTCCTCGATCGCCGGTTGCAGGTTCAGGTACAAGGACAAGATCGGTGCTGATGTACTCGCCTGTTGCTCAAGTCTCTGCAGGGCTAGTTGAAGTTCTTGCATCATGTTTGTTGGTTACGGCGCTTCACAGTGAACTCATTCTGTGAGGGGGTCGTTACCCAGTGGATGGCCCGGCGAATCGCCACAGTTGACACCAACACATAGAAAAGACCACTAAGCACCCAAAACGGTGGTCGGGTCAGCCGTACAAATCGATGTCCGTCGACCACTTCAACGAGCTCGGGGCGAGGGACACTAAAGCTGTTGCCTGTCTCTCGTCCCATTAGGTAAAGGTGAGCGGGGGTCAATGGCGTGACCTCCACATCCAACTCCAACGGGTGGAGCACCGCCGCCCCCAGGGCTAAGTAGGGATTTGGAACGAGGCTGTAGATATCGCCATCCAGGTCGTCACGAAAGTCGGTTCTGGCGAACACCTCCCCGATCGCAACCAGCGGTGTCGCAAAGAGCATCATGAACGCCAGCATGTAGGACCCGGCCACGGCAGCTCGCGTACTCTTGGCGCGAGCCGACAACCAGATCGACATCGCCCCGATCGTGGCGGCGATTAGAAATAGCATCACCAGGGCACCGAAGACATCTCCAAGACCGACTCCTCCTAAGAGGATTGGTGCTGTCAGAACGGGAAGCACCGCCGCTACCAGCCAGCCTATGTAACCAAGCGAGGCGCCAAGCTTCCCGGTCACGATCTGGAACGGCGTGAGGGGCGTGACCTGTACTAGTCGCAGGGTCTGCTTCTCGCGCTCCCCGACGATGGTCACAGAAGCCAGCCCAGGAAGAACCATCACCACTCCCAGGAGTAGCAGAACGAGAGCCCCGTGGAAGACAAAGGGACCAACGGCGGGACGACCAATGAGACCACCAAAACCCTGGTTGCTGATCTGCGACCCCAACAGCAACAGCAGATAGACCGCCGTGAGGTTGCCGAGAATCCAGAACAGCAGGAAGGGCCATGCTCGCTTCCCCCGAAAGCGATCAAGCGCTTCCCGATGGAGAATGGGATTCACGGGGCGCCCGGGTCCCAGGTGAGCGAGATTGAGCCAATCGGAAACCCGCCAAAGAATTCATTGTCAGCACCGAGTTGGAGCCGCATCAGAACTGCTCCTTCGGAATTGACGAACCGCTGGTGCTCGAGCTCGCCTGGCTCAATCGATTCGAAAGCTCCCTGGGTCCAATCCCAGGCCTCAAACACTGAAGGAGCTGGCCCGAACATTTCTGCCCTGTGGCTGAGCATGATCTCACGGTCGACCGGCACCGTGAACTCCAGTAGTGCCCACTCACCGGTGAGCCACTGGCCAACAAAACCATCGCCTTGGAGGGAGCTGTCGGGACTGGTGGCCACGATTTGGGGGCTGGCGTGCCCGATATCTATGGCCTCGCTGATTTGCACCACGACAATTCCGGGGCCGTCGATAATTCTTGATTCCCCGTTGACCGACATCGCCAGCGGCATATTCGCGACAAAGCCGAAGAAGTAACTGTCGCCGACCAGTCCGAACGCCGCCGACGAGAGAGATTCGTAGGTCAGCCATCGACGGGAGTCGTTCCAGAAACCAGTTTGAATTGCGACTGCTTCAGCGACCGGGCAGAAAAGGCAAGTTTGGTTGTTCCGCTCGATGGTTGCCTCGCTTCCCAACTCGAGACTGCCCGGCCCGACAGTTACGGCCGCTCCGGCGACCACCCCATACACCTCGAAGTCGTAAGGGGACCGATTTTGCACACGAATAGAGGATCCTTCGACGGACACCACTGGCAAGTCGGCGGTTGGCCCCGACACGGCCACCGTTCCATATCCCGCTTCCCCAAAGACCAGATCGACTTGTCGATCTGACAACACTCGGCGTACTGCAGCCCGTCCGCCCGCACCCACGGTGTCAGCCGTGGCAGCCGGGTAGATAACGGAGCCAGCACTTGTGGAGAGCGTGTGGGTAAGGGGTCCATTGGCAGCGGCGGCTCTCACAGTCATGGACTCAGTGCTACCCCGACGACCGGAGACGATCGTGGCTTGTCCCCAATCCGTGGAGTGGTCGCTCAGCGATCCGACACCGGCAAAGACAAGAACGGCAACGAGGCTTATCGCCGGGACGGTGATCCAGGCGAGTTCACGGCGCTGCATCCGCCGGAGGACGATTAGGTTGACTGGAGCGACCACGATCGCATAGATGACCAACCCAATCAGCGTCCCCGAATAGGGAAGGACAGGTTTCCCACTGTTGCCAGCCGCGCGAAGCATTTGAACCTCGGCCGACCCCCAGAGGTCACTCAGATGCTGTTCCTCCCTAAACGGAACGAACAGGGATCCCCACTCCTCTGGGTTTGGGTGGGTCTCGCTCTGCTCGAGGATCCATCCCGCACCAAGCTCGTAGGCGTTGGGACGGTTGTCATCGGCGTTGGCTGAGGCGCCCACCATCTCATTGGCCATGCCTGGCTGCACGACGAGCCGTCCTCCGTCAGCCACCCAACTCAGAACCGACTCGGGGACTCGCGCACCTGAGGCCACGACCAGGTAGTCGAGCACGGCCAAGTCGGTGTCGGTTTCGTCAAGTCGAACTTCGATGATCGGTACCGACGCGATCGTCGTTTCCCTCGGTAGGTCAATCTCTTGCGCGAAACCCAAGGATCCCACCAGTAGCTGGCCCATTGGGTCTTTGGCCAGAACCCGTGCGCTCGCCACCCTGGCATCATCGGCTGTCACCAGCTGGACTGTTATGGACTGGGTGGCCATGGTCGGTGAGATGAGTAGCTCATAGGCTTTCTCGCCCCCGGCGGGGACCTCGACCGGGGTGGTCACCACCGCCCGGCCCTGTCGAACCTCGAGACTGCCCGAGAAGAGCAACTCCGACCAAATCGTCACTCGAAGGCGAACCGGCTCTGAGAACTCGACCCATCCATCGAGGCCGATCGATGCTTCAAGGATGATATCCGCGGGTTCTGTGGACTGGGCCATGACTGGCTCGCGCAGCGCCATCAGCGCCATAAACGCCCATACCGCCGCGATCAGCTTGCTGAGCAACGTATGTCCTCGTACGGAAAGCTAGCCCTGCGGTCAGGGTTAGTCGCCAGTCTGCCCATAGATTGCGAACGTGACCATCGAAAGGCGACGCCTGGGTCGAACCGGGTTGACCGTCCCAGTCGTTGGTATGGGGACCTGGAAGACCTTCGATGTTCGTGGTCGCGACAAAGAGAAAGCACGCCATCAGCTAACTGAGAAGGCGTTGGACCTCGGCCTCAACCTCTTCGACTCCTCACCGATGTACGGCGAGGCCGAGCGAGTTCTCGCCGCCGGACTCGGTCCACGCAGGAAAGAGGCCCTGGTTGCCACCAAGGTGTGGGCCTCTGGGCCTCGGGAAGGAATGAATCAGATCGAGTTCGCTCTCGGTCTGTACGGGTGGGTCGATCTCTATCAGATTCACAATCTCGCCATGTGGCGAACCCATCTTCCCGCTCTGGAACGACTCCACGATGACGAGAAGGTGACGGCGATAGGTGCCACCCACTACTCGTCGGCCTCGTTCGACGAGTTGGAAGAGGTGATGAAGACCGGCCGGATCACGGCAATTCAGATCCCCTACAACCCGCGCCAGACCGAGGTTGAGCGCCGAATCCTCCCGCTCGCAGCAGATCTCGACCTCGGAGTTGTCGTAATGAGGCCGTTTGGTGAAGGGACGCTCTTGCGACGGCCACCGCGACCGGAAGCACTGCGCCCACTGCGACACCTTGGGGTGACCACCTGGGCGCAGGCTTTGCTCAAATGGGGCCTTTCGGATCCACGTTGTCATGTGGCGATTCCGGCCACAGCCTCGCAGGATCATCTGGTCGAGAATGCGGAGGCCGGTGCATCGCCCTGGTTCGGTCCGGAAGAAAGACAGCTAGTGGCAGGTTTAGCTACCGCATGAACGATGACGCGCGCCAGGTCCAACGCACGTTTCTTCTATTGACGTTGCTTTCAACCCTGGCCACTTCGTTCATCTGGGGCATCAACACCCTGTTCTTGCTCGATGCCGGATTGAGCAACACGGAGGCCTTTGCAGCCAATGCCTTTTTCACGGTGGGTCAGGTCCTTTTCGAGGTCCCAACCGGCATCGTGGCCGATAGCCGGGGACGCCGGCTTTCGTTCCTTCTCGGAGCCCTCACCCTTCTCATCTCCACCGTTCTTTATCTGGTCATGTGGCAGATACAGGCTCCTTTGTGGGGGTGGGCCATCGCCTCAATCCTGTTGGGCCTCGGGTTCACCTTCTTCTCGGGCGCCATGGAGGCCTGGTTGGTCGACGCCCTCCATTCCACGGGCTACACGGGCGACCTCGAACCCGTATTTGCCCGAGGGCAGGTCATCGGCGGTGCAGCGATGTTGACCGGGTCCGTGGCGGGGGGGTTCGTCGCTCAGATCACCAATCTCGGAGTTCCGTACATCCTCCGAGCGATCATGTTGCTGGCGGCCTTTGCGGCGGCCTTTGTATACATGCGCGATCTCGGGTTCTCACCAGCGCGTGGGATCAAACTCTCGACACAGATCCGCCAAATCGTGCGGGCGTCGATCGACAACGGTCTTCGCAATCCGCCGGTGCGGTGGATCATGTTGGCCGCACCGTTCACGGGCGGCGTGATCTACTACGCGTTCTACGCGATGCAGCCCTACCTCTTGGAGCTGTACGGCGACCCCAGGGCGTTCGGGATCGCCGGCCTGGCGGCGGCGATCGTGGCCGGAGCTCAGATCGTCGGGGGACTGCTAGTCAACAAGGTCCGGCGACTCTTCGTTCATCGAACCCACGCTCTGTTGATCGCGACCGGAGTCAGTGTGGTGATCCTTGCCGGGGTTGGTTTGACCCGGAGTTTTGTCGTCGCAGTCGGTTTGATCGTGGTCTGGGCGATGATGTTCTCGATGAGCACGCCCATACGTCAGGCATACCTGAATGGTCTGATCCCTTCAGAGCAGCGGGCGACGGTGCTGTCCTTCGATGCCCTCATGGGGTCGACAGGCGGGGTGGCTCAACCGTTGCTGGGACGGGTGGCCGATGTATCTGGATATGCAGCTTCGTATTTGGTCAGTGCCGGAATTCAGGCATTGGCGCTCCCGTTCCTGTTTCTGGCCCACCGCGAGCATGCGGGATCGGATGTGATCGAGCAACAGGAGAGCTGACTCTCCAGGTAGCCGGAACCGCCAACTCATCTGCATCCATGGACTCCGTGACGGCGGTCGTGACCACCGAGGGACTGACCCAGAACTACGGCGACGTCCGCGAACCCGGGGTTCAGGCGTCTGCCGGCGGACTCTGAAGGCCGGGGTTGCCGAAACGAGACGGGTCGAGGTCTTTGAGGATCTGTTGTGACGCCAATTTGCCGGGGGCACCCATGACACAGCCGCCGGGGTGGGTTCCGGAACCGCACTGGTAATAGCCGTCGATGGGGGTCCGGTACTGGTTCCACCCTGGGGCGGGTCGAAAGAAGAACATCTGGGGGGCGAGGAACTCCCCGGCGAAGATGTTGCCCTCGGAGAGGCCGACCACCCGCTCGATGTCCAGAGGAGTCACGACCTCGCGGTGCAGCACCAGGTCGGAGAACCCCGGGAAGAAGGACTCAAGAGTCTTTTGGACGGTGTCTCCCAGGTTGTTTCGTTCGGTGTCCCAATCCGATTGCTTCAGGTGGTAGGGCGCGTACTGGATGAAACAGCTCATCACGTGTTTGCCGGGCGGAGCCATGTCGGGGTCGATCGTCGACTGGATGGCCGCATCGATATATGGACGTGACGAGTACCACCCGTATTTGGCGTCGTCGTAGGCCCGCTCGAGGTAATCGATGGACGGTCCGATGTTGGTGAAGCCCCGGTACTGGTCACCGCGGTCTCCCAGGGCCGGGTATTTGGGAAGTCCATCCAGTGCGAAGTTGACTTTGGCCGAGGTTCCCTGGAACCGGAACCTCTGGATGTTTTCGACGAGATCGTTTGGCAGCTCGCGGGGATCGACCAGTTGCAGAAAGGTCCTGCGAGGATCGATGGCGCTGACGACGACGCCGGCCTCTATCTCGGTCCCGTCCTCTAACGCAACTCCGGTGGCCTTGCCGTTGGAGGTAATGACGTTGCCGACCGGTGCCTCCAGGATGATCTCTGCGCCAAAGGCCTGGGCTGCTTTGGCCAGCACCTTCGTGAAACCACCATTCCCACCTTTGTGGAACGCCCAGGATCCGAACACCCCGTCGTGTTCGCCGATGTTGTGGTAGAGGAGGACGAGACCAGACCCCTGCGATCGCGGGCCAACCTTGGTGCCGATGATGCTCGACGAAGACAGATAGCCCTTGAGGATGTCGCTTTCGAAGTAGTCGTCGAGAAAGTCGGCCGCGCTACCGGTCAGAAGCCGGACGGCGTTGTGGAGGACCCGGGGTTCGAGGTCGCGGAGGTGCTGGGCCAGGGCAGACATTGCTACCAACTCCTCGGGGTCCTTGCTGAAGAGGTTGGGTGGCACCTGGTCAAGGAGCGGTTTCAACGCTTGACACACCATGGTGATGTCGTGCTCGTACTGTTCGAAGGCGTCGGCATCGTGGCGGGAGTGACGGGCGATCTCTTTGATGTTCTCGTTGCGGTCCTGTCCCAACAGGACGTAGTCCCCGTTCTCCATGGGGGCGAACGTGGAGGGCATCAGCAGCGGCATGAAGCCGTGTTTCGTGAGCTCCAGTTCGTGGATGATGTCGGGTCGCAGGAGCGAGAGCGCATATGAGAAGGTCGTGAACCAGAACCCGGGATGGAGCTCTTCGGTGATGGCGGCACCTCCGACCAGGTGGCGCCGCTCGATGATGAGAGTCTTCAACCCGGCTTTGGCCAGGTAGGCCCCGTTGACCAACCCGTTGTGTCCTGCCCCGATCACGACCGCGTCGTACCTGCGTTGGGTGGGGGTGCCCATGTCAAGCGGTCTTTCTCTCGGGGTTGAAATGGGGAAGGCGAGCGACGTGGGCGCCAACCAGTTCGTAGCGATGGTTGATGGTGACTTCGAGATTGACCCGGGTGCCTATGGCAGACTGCTCGGGCCGTACCCGGGCGATGGCGATGTGTCGTTGCACGATCGGTGAGTACATGAAACTCGTTGCGTAACCGACCCGGGTGTAATCGTCGGTGTAAACCATGAATTCTTCGGTCACCGGTGTGTGGTCCTTGGGCGGGACCAGTCCGGCGGTGTTGTATTTGTGGTCATACTCCTTCCAGTCGACCACCAGCCCGACGAGTTTCCAGCGTGACGTGGCATCGGCCAGTTCACGGCGGATGGCATGGCGACCGATAAAGGGGCGGTTCTCGGTTTCGATGTGCCGGAACATCCAGCCAAAGCCGAGCTCGATGGGAGTGGAGCGATGGTCGTCGTTCCAGGCGAACCGGCTCGACTCGAAGTCGGTGTTGAGAAGCAACAGCCCCGCCTCTATACGTGCCATCAGCAGCGCTATCTGGCCAAAGGGGATCACACCGTGCCCCTGTCCTGCCTCGGCGACCGTATCCCAGACGGCGACGGCGTCATCGGAGCTGACCCAGATTTCGTAACCGAGGTCCCCTGTGAAACCGGTGCGCGAGATGGTGACTGGTGAGCCGCCCAGCTTGGTGGGGACGAGGTGGAAGTAGCCGATCTCGCTCATTTCGGGCGCAAGCTCGGAAAGAATCAGGCGCGACCGCGGTCCCTGGAAGGCGAGGGTCGCCACGTCGTCGGTCACCTCCTCTATTTCCACCAGGTCGTATCCGATCAGGTTCTGGAAATAGGCGAGGTTGGGTTCGGCCGATGTCAGGAGAAATTCGTCCTGGGACAACCGCAGGACCACGCCGTCCTCGACCACGAAGCCGCGGTCGTCGCACCACAAGGTGTATTGGGCTCTTCCGGGCCGGCATCTGCGTACGTCTCTGGCGAGGACGCCTGCTAGGTACTTCTCGGCATCCCTCCCGGAGATGCGGTACTTGTAGAGCGGGGAGGAGTCAAACATGCCCGCCGCGTTGCGGATGGCGAAGTACTCGAACTTCTCCGACATCTGATACTTCTCGACAACCAGATGACCCGACCAGTGGCTCCACAGACCTGTTTGGTTGGCGGCTTCAACCCGCGGATGAAAAGGGGTGGTCTTGATGACGGCGGCGCTCCTTGTGTCGCAAGGTCACCCTACCGGCTGTTGGACAAGTGCGCAATGAGCTCTAGCATCTTTCGCCATGGCACGCATGAGTCCGGGCGACCGTCGGCAGGCCATCGTCGACGCCGCCTTGAAGGTGGCGCTACGAAAGGGGCTTGCCGCGACCACGGTTCGCGATGTCGCCACCGAGATGGGGACATCGAGCGGCCTCATTCATCACTATTTCGATTCGATGGACGAGGTGCTGGCCGCTGCTTTTGAACAGGCGGCCGGCAACGATTTGGCGATCACCACCGCGGCGATGGCAGCGGAGCTCGTTGCGGTAGGAAAGCTCCGGGCGTTCTTTCGGACCTACGCCAGCACCGACCAGGATTGGGCTTTTCAGCTCTGGCTTGATGCGTGGGCCGAGGCCTCGCGCCGGCCCGCTTTACGGCGGACCTCGCAGCGGCTCAATGTGGCCTGGCAACAACTGCTGGCGACGACCATTCACAATGGAGTCGCCGACGGGTCTCTTGAGTCTCCCGACCCGGATGCAGCCGCCTGGCGCATCATCTCGCTCCTCGATGGTCTATCTCTCCAGGTCGTAGCCCATCGCAGCACCCTCGATCGAGCAACGGTCTTTAACTGGGTCACCAGGACAACCGAGGTCGAACTCGCGTTGCCCACCGGGGCGCTCACCGCCTCGGTGCCCGTCTAGAAGGCGGTCTCCTTCCTGCCACGTCGGGAGAGATAGGAGTGCCACAACAGCCGGGCGGCGGTGGAGCGATGAGGCCTCCAACGTTCCCCGATGTCTCGCAAGGTATCGGGCTGTGGAACCTCGGGAAGGGAGAGCGCTTCGAACG
>JAICND010000469.1 GCA_025929005.1 Acidimicrobiia bacterium | reverse complement strand
TTTGCATATGGACCTGGCAGCTTCCAGCGTCATCTGCGCCTTCTTGCCGCCCAACTGCCGGTCGTGATGGTCGATCCCAGGCTGGCCATAGATCTAGATGGGCCGGACGATCTGCGCGCCCTCGCCCGACGAGTTCACTGGCTGGCGGAAATGACCGATACTCTCCCGCCCTTGTGACATCCCTCTACGCAGACGCCAACCCTTCCGTCCGGCCTGATCCGCTGCCGGTCCCGCCCCGGGCCCTTACGATTGGAGCCCACCCCGATGACGCCGAGTTCGGTGCCGGGGGGACCCTCGCCAAGTGGGCGGCTTCAGGCTGCGAGGTCTCGATGCTGATCGTCACCGACGGCGCCAAAGGAACTTGGGACTCGAACGTCTCGGCTAGCGAGCTGGCCAACACCCGCCTGGCGGAGCAGAAGGCCGCGGCATCGCGGCTGGGAGCTACCGGCGAGCTCATCCATCTCGCGTATCCCGACGGCGAGTTGGAGTACTCGATGGAATTGCGTCGCCACGTTTGCGAGTGGATTCGTCGAATCCGCCCCGCAGTCGTCCTCAGCCATGATCCGTGGCGGCGTTACATGTTGCACCCTGATCACCGCGCCGCCGGGTGGGCGGCCATTGATGGTGTCGTGGCTGCCCGGGACCATCTCTTCTTTCCGGAACTCGGGCTCGAAAAACATCGCCCGGACGCCATCCTCCTCTGGTCCGCCGACGAACCTGACTACTGGGAGGACCTGACGGACACCTTCGACGCCAAGATGGAGGCACTGTTGTGTCACTCCAGTCAGACTCAAAACACCATGGCGGGGGCTGGCGACAGCGAATCAGCTCGGGCGACCTTCGTAGAACGCATGAGGAGCTGGGCCGAAGATCAGGGACGCGCCGCGGGTCTGGCTCAAGCCGAGAGCTTCAAACTCATCCGACCCTAGCCCAACTACCGGATAGCCTCGCCGGTGTCCTTGTCGAAGAAGTGAAGCTTGGCGGTCTCAACCACGAGCTTGGCCTGGTCACCGCTGCTAGGACAGAAGTCAGGATCGACCCTGGCCGTGAACTTTGTGTCCGAACCCAGCGTCGAGGGGTCGGTTCCCTGGTCGGCCAAAAGTTCGTGGATGTCGGGGGTGATCACTGGTGGGGAGGGCTTGAGGAAGTGGATATAGGCTTCTGAGCCCAACTGTTCGGTCAGGTCGACCTTCACCCCGATCACGTGCTCCGGATCGTGGTCCGGCATCGCCGTCACCAACTCGAAGGCTTCGGGCCTGATGCCGATGACGATCTCCTTGCCCGTGTACTGACTGAGTGATGGCCTGGCTGCGACGGCGGACCGGTCGATCTTGACGCGATCCCCGGCGAAAGAGACATAGAGGTTGTCTCCATCTCCCTCCAGGCGCCCATACACGAAGTTCATGGAAGGGCTGCCGATGAAACCTGCAACAAACAGGTTATCGGGGTTGTCATAGAGATTCCGAGGAGTGTCGACCTGCTGGAGGCGACCCTTGCGAATGACCGCCACCCGGTCACCCATGGTCATCGCCTCGACCTGATCGTGAGTCACGTAGACGGTGGTGGTCCCGAGACGTTGTTGCAGCAAACCGATCTCAGATCGCATTTGAACTCGAAGCTTGGCGTCGAGGTTCGACAGCGGTTCGTCCATCAGGAATGCCGCCGGTTCGCGCACGATCGCCCGACCCATGGCCACCCGCTGGCGTTGACCACCCGACAGAGCCTTGGGCTTGCGATCGAGGTACTCGGTTATTTCGAGGACCCGGGCGGCATTCTCCACCCGGCGCTTGATTTCTTCCTTCGACATCTTGCGCAGCTTGAGCCCGAAAGCCATGTTGTCGTAGACCGACATGTGGGGATAGAGGGCGTAGTTCTGGAAGACCATGGCAATGTCGCGATCTTTTGGCGACACGTCGTTGACGACCTTCTCCCCGATCTTGAGCTGACCTTCTGTCACCTCCTCGAGCCCGGCGATCAT
>JAICND010000052.1 GCA_025929005.1 Acidimicrobiia bacterium | reverse complement strand
TAGGAGTTACTGATTGGCTGGTCTGCTTCCTAGCCTCGCCTCTGAATGAAGCTCATCGCCGCCAGGGCCGAGAAGGCCGTCAAGATCTACGGTGACGGCCCGGAGGCGGTCCGGGCCCTCGATGGAATCGATCTCGAACTTCCGGCAGGGCAGTTCACCGCCATCATGGGGGCCTCGGGGTCTGGCAAGTCGACCCTGCTCCACTGTCTGGCCGGGCTCGACTCCCTCACCTCGGGGCGTGTGCTGATTGGTGACACCGACCTTTCGACTCTCGATGACGCAGAGTTGACCCGTCTCCGCCGGGATCGGGTCGGTTTTGTCTTCCAGGCCTTCAATCTGGTTCCCACCCTTTCGGCCAGCGAGAACATCACCCTTCCGCTCGACATCGCCGGGAAATCTCCCGACCGCGGGTGGTTCGATGAGGTGGTCAAAACCCTCCGTTTGGGCGACCGATTGCGTCACCGTCCGTCGGAGCTGTCGGGAGGCCAACAACAACGCGTGGCTGCCGCGCGCGCCATGGTCACTCGTCCCGATCTGATCTTTGCCGATGAACCCTCCGGCAACCTTGACTCCCGGTCGGGTCAGGAGCTCCTTAGCTTCCTCCGCGCTGCCGTCGACGAATACCAACAGACGATCGTCCTGGTGACCCACGACGCCAACGCGGCAGCCTTCTCGGATCGTGTCGTCTTCTTGTCAGATGGAAGGGTGATCGACGAGCTGATGACCCCCACTGCCGAGAGGGTCCTCGACCGGGTGAAGTCGCTGGAGTCCTGAATGTTGCGCGCAACCTGGAAGAGCCTGCTCGGGCACAAGCTACGCTTCGCCCTCACTGGTCTTTCGATCGCCCTCGGGGTCGGGCTGGTCTCGGCCAGCTTCATGTTCACTGACAGTCTCGGGCGAGCTTTCGATGACCTGTTCGGTGCGACTCTGGCCGGTTTCGACGTCCAGGTCAGACCTCAAATCGACAGCGACCTCGACTTTGCCCAGGGCGAGCCACTTGACGAAGAACTGGTCGACGCGGTCAAACGAGTCCCCGGGGTGGCTGCAGCCGAAGGGTCCATCTTTGGTTTCGCACAGGTCGTGATTGATGGTGAGGCGGTGGTGACCGGTGGGCCTCCCACGTTCGTGGTGAGTTGGCCCGAGTTGATCCCCGACTTCGGAGTCAGATCGGGTACCAGACCCACCGGACCCGACGAAGTGGCGCTTGACCCCGCCACCGCCCGACGCCTCGAAGTGGCACTTGGCGAGACCATCCAACTGATCGGTGTCGGCGAACCTCGAACCTTCAGCTTCTCCGGCACCGCCAGCCTGGAGGGCTTCGACAGTTTTGGCGGCTCGGTCTCAGCCTATGTCCCTCTCACGACCGCCCAGGAGATTCTCGGGTTGTCAGGCAAGGTGCTGACGATCGAGGTCACCGGGACCAACAGCGAGCAGGTCGACGCCCTGATCCGTGACATCGAGGGGATCCTTCCGGACGGGGTAGAAGCGGTCTCCGGCCAGACGGCTGCTCAGGAGCAATTGGCCACGTTCAAGGATGCGCTCGGATTCCTCAACACTTTCCTGTTGGTATTCGCCGGCGTCACGGTCTTCGTGGCGGCGTTTCTCATCCAGAACACTTTTCGGATCATCGTGGCGCAGCGAACCAGGGAACTCGCCCTCCTTCGAGCGGTGGGAGCCTCTCGCCGGCAGGTCACGGTGATGGTGTTGGGGGAAGCGGCCGTGATTGGAGTCGTCGCCGCCATATTCGGGATTGGTATGGGAGTGTTGCTCGCCCAGCTGATCAGGCGCCTCCTCTCGTTTGGGGGCTCGTTACCAGCGGCTCCCTTCGAGTTGCAGCCACGAACCGTGGCGGTAGCGCTTGGCACCGGTCTGATAATCACCCTCGTCTCGGCGGTGCTGCCCGCCCGAGTGGCGTCCCGAGTACCTCCTGTTGCGGCCCTGCAACAGGTCCACATCCCTCCCCCGGCCGGGTCGCTGCGGAGGCGGGGGATCCTGGGCGGAGTCATCGTTGGGCTCGGTTTGGTAATCCTGGCGGCAGGACTTGTCTGGGAAAGGGAGAACCAAACGATTCCCGATATCGCCCTGGTGGGGGCGGGCGCTGGTTTGATCTTCATCGGGGTCGGGATCCTCGCCGCGGTCGTGGCGCGACCGGTCACGGCCACATTGGGTCGACCGCTGCGATCGCTTGGGGTACCGGGTCGTCTGGCCGTTGACAACGCCGGTCGCAGCCCCCGTCGCACCGCCGCCACCGCCTCGGCGCTGATGGTCGGTCTCGCCTTAGTGAGTCTGGTTCTGATCCTGGCCCAGTCACTCGACGCCACCGCCAGCCGGTTGTTGGACGAACGTTTCCGCGCCGACCTGGTAGTGGCCCCGGCGGGCTTTGGCGGCAGCCGGTTGTCCCCCGAGATCGCCGATCAACTGAGCCAGTTACCCGAGATCGAACTGGCGGCCCGGGTTCGGGGGGGCCAAGTGGAAGTAGAGGAGGAGACCCGTTTTCTTATCGGAGGGGATCCGGAGCTGCTGGAACAAGTGGTCGACTTCACAGTGACCGCAGGCGCCATCACCGACATCGGCCCAGGAACCATCGGAATCCGACAGAGATTGGCCGAGGCCCTTCAACTGGTGCTTGGCGACACTCTGACCGTCCGCTTCGCTCGAACCGGAGATCAAGACTTTCGCCTGGCTGCGATCTACGACGCCCGCGGGCTCGGGGCTGGTCTCTTGGTCGACCTCGAGAGCTTCACCGCCAACTTCACCGAGCAATTCGACGACCAGGTTTTCATCGCGTTGGCCGAAGGCGTAACTCTCGAGGCAGGACGGGCGGCCACCGAGACCGTCATCGAGCCGTTCGCCGGAGTGCAGGTACTCGATCAGAGTGAGTTTCGAGAGCAGACGTCACAGCAGATCGATCAACTCGTGCTGCTGGTCTTTGGGCTACTCGGCGTCTCCGTTGTGATCGCGATCGTCGGAATCACCAACACTCTCACTCTCTCTGTCCACGAGCGCATCCGCGAGATCGGTCTGGTGCGAGCAGTCGGCATGAGCCGTGGACAACTCAGGCGGTCGATCACGTGGGAGTCGATGCTTATTGCAGTGCTCGGTGGAGTCCTGGGCATCACCCTTGGAGTCTTTTTCGCCTGGGCGGTGGTGACAGCTTTGGAGGACGACGTACTCTTCCTGTCTGTGCCCTGGGCCCGGTTGGCCCTGGCCCTGGGGGCAGCAGCAGTAGCCGGGGTGCTGGCAGCAGTGGTTCCGGCGTGGCGGGCGGGACGACGCAACATCCTCGAAGCCATCGCCTACGAATAGGACCCGGTCGATGCCGTCGGCCCTTCTCTTCATCTACGGAACCATCGCTCTGCTGACCGGGGTGAACTCCCTCCGCAAACCGACTCCCCCGACGAGCCGCTTCCCACCGATCTGGCTTCCGGCGATGATCGTGGGAGAAGCGCCCTGGCTTTACCTGGCCGTCCGCACCGTGATCGCCGTCCTGTTGATGTTGGCCGGTGGCCTGGAGTTACCTATGGGTCGTATCGGGCTGACCCTGGTGGTGGCGGCTCAGGTGATGACGCTCGAAGCGGCGCGCCGTGCCTACGCCGGCGCCAGCCGCCTCGGACAACGACCTGTGGAGGTGTCGCAGCTGCAGAGGCTGGCCTCCCTACCCTTCGTCGTCCCCGACACCATCGAGCGCAGGGAAGGCGAGTACGCCCCGGGCCTCGCATTTGATCTCTATCGGAGTCGTCACTCCACCGGACCGTCGCCGACTTTGATCTACATCCACGGTGGCAGTTGGGGCGGTGGCGATCCGCGGCGCCAGTTCCGGACCGTGACGCACTACCTGGCCGAGAACGGATGGGTGGTTGTGGCTATTCGGTATCCGCTGTCTCCCCGGGCGACCTTCCCCGACCATTTGCTGGGGGTTCAAGACGCAATCCAGTGGGCAAGGACTGCGGGCACGACTTTCGGGGTGGATCCCGACCGGGTGGCAGTGGCAGGTGGTTCTGCCGGTGCCCACCTCGCCTCGCTGGCGGCACTCACCCCCGGGTCGGGAATCTCGGCCGCGGTTGTGTTGTACGGGATTTACGACTTCTTCAATAGGAACAGGACCCGCTTCGACTGGCCGCTGATTCCTCGCAACGTGATGAAGACCACACCGGATCGCTCTCCCGAGCTCTACCGAAGCGCCTCCCCCATCGACCAGGTCCACCCTGACGCGCCACCCTTCCTCGTAGTTCACGGCACCCACGATTCCCTGGTGCCCATCGGAGAAAGCCGGTTGTTCGTCGAAGCGATGCGAGAGGTAGGTGGGAGGGTGGAGCTGGTTGAGGTTCACGGAGCCCAACATGCTTTTGACGCCCTCGGCGGCGTCAGAACCCGAGCCCTGGCGGCAGTGATCCGGGAGTTCCTTGACCGGGCCGTGTCGGGTCGACATCAACCCCCGACCCGGGGCATCATGGAGACATGAAGACTCTTGCTGTAGGCACCGAAAAGGGCAGCTACCTGCTTCGCCACGATGGCGAATGGCAAGTGAGTGGCCCCCAATTCCCCGGTTGGAAGGTCACCGCATTCGGGCGGGCACCAGATGGGACTTACCTGGCAGGCTTAGCCTCGAACTGGTTCGGTGCGTCGGTACACCGCAGTCCCAATCTTGTGGAGTGGGAGCAAGTCGAAAACGGACCTTCTTTTCCAGACGGGATGGATCGCAAGCTCAAACAGATCTGGACGTTCTCAACAAACGGCGACACCCTCTACGCAGGGGTGGACGATGCCGGGTTGTTCCGCTCAGACGACAACGGGTTGAACTGGGCTCCGGTGGAAGCGCTCAATGAACACTCGAGTCGCAAGAGTTGGTACCCGGGGGCCGGGGGCATGTGCGCACATCAGATCCTCCACGACGGACCGCGAATGTGGGTAGGGATCTCGGCGGTGGGAGTGTTTCATTCTGAAGACAACGGCGCCAGCTTTGAGCGATTCGATTCCGGGGTGCCACCGACCGTCGGCCCGGACGAGGACGAAACCACTGCCGAAGGCTGGTGCGTCCACGGCTTGACGGCAGATCCGGAAAACGCAAACCGCATCTGGCGCCAGGACCATCGGGGTGTGTATCGCACGACCGATGGTGGTGACAGGTGGGAACGCATTGAGGAAGGGCTTCCCGCGAATTTCGGGTTCGCCATCGGGCGAGACCACGCCAGCGGGAGCCTCTTCGTTGTCCCGCTGGAGGCCGATACCAACCGACTACCGGTCAACGGGCGTCTTGCCGCCTATCGGTCCCAGGACGATGGTGACACATGGGAGGTGTCGGGCAAAGGCTGGCCCGAGGCGGCGCAGTTCACAGGCGTCCTCCGCAAGTCGATCACTCTTGACCAGGTGGGTGGGGTGGCCATTGGCACTACCGGCGGGACCGTGTACCTGTCTGAGGACACGGGCGACACTTGGACGGCGCTCCCCTTTGCCTTCCCCCGCATCTTCGCGCTCGCAAGTCTCTGATGGCACGCGCCGTGGTTTCGCTGCCGCGGCTATTGGAGCCAGCCGTCGGCGCTGTGCGCAAAGTCGAGGTGGAAGGCGACACCTGGGGTGAGGCGATTGCCTCACTGTTGCGAAGACATCCAACCCTGCGAGTCCACCTCTTCGACGAGGAGTCGCGACTGCGGCCGCACGTGATGTGCTTCGTAAACGGTCAACAGACCCGCCTCGAAGACAAAGCCGTGGTGCTAAGCGAAGGAGCGGAGATCACCTTTCTCCAGGCAGTCTCAGGAGGGTGAAGGCCGGGGCCGTCGTCTGCGGAGCGGGCATCGCCGGAGTGTCTGCTGCCTTCCACCTGGCCCGCGCCGGAGTAAAGGATGTGGTGGTGGTTGACCCGCGGCCACCACTGACCCTCACTTCCGACAAGTCCACCGAGTGCTATCGCAACTGGTGGCCCAATGTTCCGATGGCATCGCTCATGAACCGCTCCATCGACCTGTTGGAAAAGATGGCCGACGAGAGCGGCGATGCTTTTCATCTCAGCAGACGGGGTTACTTGTTCGTCACCGCCGATCAGGATCGGCTCACGCGGTTGGCGCTGGATGCGGTCGAAATGGGTCGACTGGGGGCGGATCTGTATGACGACAACGAGTCTCTCCGACGCAGGTTCCCATACCTCAGCGAGCGAGCGTTGGGTGGACTGCATGCCCGGCGGGCTGGCTGGTTCTCCGCCCAACAGTTGGGGTCGTGGATGTTGGCTAGGTCAGACGTGAAGGTGATACGAGCAGCCGTGACAGGAGTCGAGGCTGGGGGTGGGCGAGTCGCCGGTGTACTCATCGAGGGGTCGGACACGATCGAGACGCCGGTCTTTGTCAACGCCGCCGGACCGATGTTGCAGGAGGTCGGGCGTTTGGCCGGCGTCGAGCTGCCGGTCTATTCCGAGGTCCACCTCAAAGTCGGTTTTCGCGACCACCTTGGGTTGTTCCCCCGAGATGCGCCGATGCTGATCTGGACCGATCCTCAAGTCATCGATTGGTCTGCGTCAGAACGCACGCAACTCGCGGCCGATGGCAGGGCTGACCTACTCGGCGAAATGCCTCCCGGTTGTCATGGCCGCCCCGAGGGTGGGATTGATTCACCCTGGCTTCTGGCGCTCTGGGAGTATCACCGGATCATCCAGGAGCCGACCTGGCCGCTCCCCGAGGACCGTCTCTACCCGGAGGTCGTCATGCGGGGGATGACGACGATGATCCCCGGTTTGGCCGCGTATAGGGATCGGCTACCCCAACCGGTCGTCGACGGCGGTTACTACACCAAGACCCGCGAGAACCGACCTCTGATCGGTCCACTCGCGTTGGAAGGCGCGTACGTCGTTGGCGCCCTATCCGGCTTCGGGGTGATGGCGGCGGCCGCCGCTGGTGAGTTGGTGGCGCTCCACGTCACCGGCCGGCCCTTGCCCGACTATGCAGGTGCGTTCTCATTGCAGCGATACGAGGACCCGACCTACCTGGCCGAGATTGAAGACCTCGTCGAAACGGGCCAGATCTGAGGGAGGCTTCGATCATTGTCTGAATTGGACGAGTTGAAAGACCAGCGAATCGCGGCCTGCCGGCTGGATCCGGAGTTCGCCCTTGACGAGTTCGAGGATGCCAAACGTTTCCTGGAGGACCGGGGACTCCTCACTATGACTGCCTGCTGCTCTCTACCCAGCCTCTTTGGTGCCTGCCACGAGGAACCAGCCAGTCCAGGCAAGCCCGGATTCGGGCAATGGCCCAAGACGAGGTGGTGGTGGGGCGGAGCCCTGGAGGAGAGTCCCGAAGTCATTGCCACAAGGCTCCACCGCGGCAAGACCCTCTATCTGGCCACACAGGTGGCGAAACTGGTGGATCCCCTCTGTCGAATGGAAGTCGCTCGGGCCGAGGCCGCCGAGGTCGGGGAACAGGCAGCCAGGGTGATGGCCCACCTGGCCTCGGCAGGTCGATCCACCACCGACGACATCAAACTCGAGCTCGGATTGGAAACTGGCGCCTACCACCGGGTGCGGCGGACCCTCGAGAGCCGAGGCGCCATCGTGTCGCGGACTATCAGCATGGAGGAGCCGAGCAGTGGACATCGTCACATGAGCGAGTTGATGAGATGGGATCAGGTGGTGGACCACTCGTCTGGCAGGCCAGAGGACGCTCTTGCAGCATTGTTGCTTGTGCTGGTGAAGGCGGCGGTGCTAATCCCCGAATATGAAGCGCGTCGTGCGTTGACCTGGACTATCCCCGCTGAAGTCGTCGAGCGGTCGATCGATGAAGGACATATCCGACGAGTTCGAAAAGACACTCTGGCGGTTGCTGCCACCTGACCGTCATTCGACGAAGAGCTTGTTGCCGCGTCTGATTACGGTGCC
>JAICND010000016.1 GCA_025929005.1 Acidimicrobiia bacterium | reverse complement strand
ATCGTGGAACCGACCTCGGGAAACACCGGAGTCGGGTTGGCCCTGGTGGGGGCAGTGCGGGGCTACCGGGTCATCTGCACGGTGCCAGACAAAGTGTCGCCCGAGAAGATCGCCCTGCTGCGCGCCTACGGGGTGGAAGTCATCGTCACCCCCACCGAGCTGCTACCCGAGCACCCTGACTCCTACTACGGGGTCGCCCGTCGTCTGGCGAAAGAAATCCCCGGCGCATTCCATCCGGACCAATACTCGAACCCTGAAAACCCGCTTGCTCATTACCGAACCACCGGGCCGGAGATCTGGCGACAAACCGAAGGAACCATCGACGTGCTGGTGGCGGGAGTGGGAACCGGGGGAACCATCTCTGGAACGGCCCGTTTCTTGAAAGAACAGAAGCCAACAATCCAGGTGGTGGGAGCGGACCCGGAGGGAAGCATTTTCACCGCCCCCACCGAAGCAGATATCCACCAATATCTGGTCGAAGGAGTGGGCGAAGACTTCTACCCGGAGACGGTTGACCTGAGTCTGATCGACCGGTTCATCATGGTCGACGATGCCACTTCCTTTGCGACGACCCTTCGACTCGCTCGTCAAGAAGGGCTGCTAGTGGGAGGTTCCTGCGGAATGGCAGCTGCGGCAGCTCTCCAGGTCGCCGAAGAGGACCCCGACCTCTTGGTTGTGGTCATTCTCCCGGACAGCGGCCGGGGCTACCTCTCCAAGGTGTTCAACGAGGACTGGATCAGGTCGAGGGGCATCTAGCCCTGCCTGAATTCGCCTAGTCCTCTCAATTAGACAGGGCTCCCGGCGTTGGGTCGCCAGAAGCCCTGTCTACTACTCAAACTCTGGAACACTTCAGCGACGCGGCTGCTGCGAGGGGACCAAACCCGCAGATCCCAGAGCCCGGTGGTCCGAGTCGGAGTCGCCACCTACCTCACGGAGAGGGAGCGACGCCTATCAACGGCCGGCGCCGCTCAGCGCTCGGCCACCTCCAGAGTCCCAAAAGCTTTATGCAATGCGGACCACCTCCTTTCTCTGGTCCGGTGATTCTCCCACGAATCCGGACAAAGTGCGGTGGCATTTCGGTGCCCGAGTTCAACCCACCATGTCGAAGTAGGTGGTGGGAGACGGTCCGAGGTTGTCGTCAATCTTTTCGAGCGTGATCCAGATCCGGGGAAAATCGGATCGCCTGACGGCCGCCCAGGCAGAGACTGTCCCTTCAGCCCGAAAGGTCCCGGCCGACACATGGCGCCCATCCGGGGCTGTCATCCAGATTTCGTAGTAGTGACCGTCAGGGGCCGGGGTGATGCCCGCGACGCGGAGCTCCATCCGAGTCCCCGTGGATGTGTTCCAACCGTTGACTACTGCGGAGGTGCCCGGGTCGGCCGCGATCGCTACCAACGGAATGCTCCAATCAGGAGAACGTCCGTTGGCGAAGACCAACGCACCCGCAAGCACCACCAGAAATGCAGCAGCGCCAGCCCAAAGCCAACGGAGGCGTGAGAACCTGGATCCTCTCGCGGCGTTTTCAACGCGCTCGAAGATCCGCGCTGCCAGGTGATCTGAGGGCTCCTCCCAGATGCTCGGCTCCATCAACATCTCCCGCCATCTCTGCCAGGAAGCTTCATCTGCTCGACAGGAACGGCACCCTGCGATGTGGGAGGCGGCGGACTCGATGTCGCCTGCCAGGAGAGCGGCCCTGGCGTCGTCACAACTCATGCTGTTGCCTCGCGGACATGAGCGAGCAGGTCGGCCAGCCGCCGATGGGCGCGATGGGTTCGGCTCTTCACCGTACCAACCGGAATGCCGAGCGAGTCGGCGGCCTCCTGGTGGGTAAGACCAAGAAAGACGGTGGCCTTGATGACTGCCTGTTCTTCACTACTCAGACGGTCAACCGCGGTTCGCACCTCCCAGGCCTCCCACATCCCCTCGAACGACGGAGGCAGAATTGCGATTTCGGGATCCTCGCCACGCAGGTCGGTGACGAAGTTGGAGCGATGGCGCCGCTCCCGGCGGTACACATCGACGGCCGCCCGCCGGGCGATGGCGTAGAGCCAGGGACCTGGATCGCGATCAACATCGAACGTCGACGCTGCCCGCCATGCCTGGAGAAAGGTCTGCTGAGTTGCATCTTCGGCCAACGTTCGCTCTCCCAAGGATCGATAACAAACCGTGAAGACCGCCCGTGCGTAACGGTCGTAGAGAGGTCGGAGCGCCTCGGGGTCACCGGCGGCGAGACGTCTCATCATCCGGACGGCGTCCATCGACGAACCATACGGATTAGCTCCGCCCTGCGGTTCGGCGAGGTCAGATGTTGAACGACTCGACGAAGTCGGAAATGAAGTCACCGATGGCACCAAACGTGTTGTCGAGGGCCCAGAGAAACACCACCACGAGAAAAACCGTGATCCCGGCCGTGAGCGCCCAACGTCGGCGATAGAACTCCCTCTCTTCTGTGTCCTCGACGTAGGAGGGCGACTGCACGAAGAATGGCACTGGAGGAGCGACGGTTGTGACCTTGCGCACCGGGGCGCTAGCACCGTTATTTACCGCGGCCGACAGAGGTGGCTGCGATGGCTTTAGCTCTTCAACGACGGGATCGGGATCCCGGTCGAACGGGGAAGGTCGCGACCAGCCGTGGGGATCGGCCACAGGGAGCATCACGGTGCGATCGGAGGCAAGGCTGATCAACTCCTGCTCGAGGGTCGGCCGGGGATCAGCTTGCGGTGAGGGTTCGAATCCGGCCGACTCGATGAGCTCCGCCTCGTTGAGACCGAGAACCGCAGCAAGCGCCCGCACCGAGGCGACCTCAGCGGGTCGGGACCGCCCCTGCTCCCACGACCGCAGAGCAGAGGGCGACTTGCCGATGAATTCGGCCAAACGAGCCTGGCTCAAGCCGGCCTTTTCACGGCTCCGGCGAATGGCCTCGCCAAACGCTGGCCCTGTTGGTGACCCGGGCATCATCGGAGAAGGTTACTCCCGCACCGGAAAGTACCCTGGACCACGGAGGCGAACGAGCGCCTGGTGGGCTCCCTGGTCTTCAAAACCAGTGACGGGTTGAAAAGCCTGTGGCGGGTTCGATTCCCGTCCGCCTCCGCTATTCCAGCCTGGTCAGGGCGAGCGCGGCCGCGGCCCTTACCCGCGGGTGCTCGTCATCGAGTGCGGCCCTCACCTCGTCAACGACACCATCCGCCCCCAGCCTCCCCAGGGTTTGGATTGCCGTCATCCGCACCCGCCAATGGTCGTCCTTGGTGGCCGCCACCACGACGGATGCGACACCAGGATCGCCTGCATACGCCAGGGCGCGAGCTGCCCACGAGCGAGGCCAATAGGCCAAACGATCACCACTCGGATCGTTCATCAATCGCTCGGCATGACCGTCACCGATGGCAGTCAGGACTGATCGCCACGGCTCATGACACAAGTCGCTCCCGGCGACATTGCCATCGAGAAGATGCGTGAGCCTCGTGATTGCCTGGTGGTGACCCTCGCGAGTGATGAGGTCACTGGTCCCACGGGCAGGGGTCCACGCCACGTTCCTACCTCAAACGGCTGCCTCGGCCTTGGAGGCCTTGCGGACGGCGTCGGCAACAGCAATTGCTGTGAGGTTGACCACGTCGGAAACCTCGGCATCACGCTGCAAGACGTGAACGGCCTTACTAAGACCCGACAAGATCGGTCCGATCACCTCGGCGTTGCCGAGCCGATTGAGAAGTTTGTATGAGGCGTTGGCGGCAGTCAGGTTGGGGAACACCAGGACGCTGGCAGCTCTCGTGAGCGGGCCCCCCGGTCTCCGCGCCCTGATCAACTCGTCGACGACGGCGGTGTCGGCCTGCATCTCCCCGTCAACGGGGATATCGGGTCGACGCTTGTGGAACATCTGGGCTGCCTTCCTGACCCGCTCGGGTTCCCTGCCTTTGGCGCTGCCGAAGTCGGAATAGGAGATGAACGCAACCCGCGGCTGTCGGTTGAAGGCAACCATGGCGGTGTCCACCGCGGCTTCAGCGATCTCGACCAGCTGTTCGGAGGTAGGCTCGATGTTGACCGCGCAGTCGGTGAAGAAGTACGGGGTTCCGTCGAGTATCACCACATACACCGAGCTGACGATCGTTCGCCCCGGCTCCATCGGCAGAGCCTGCAGGGCCGGGCGAATCGTGTCGGGGTAAAAGGTCGTCAATCCTCCCAGGACCGCCTCGGCCTCGCCTTCTCTCACCAAAAGCGCGGCGAACATGTTGTGATCCCTTACGGCCTGGCGGGCCGTTTCCAGGGTCATCCCCTTCTTACGCCTGATTTCGTGAAGGACGCCCGCAAATCTGTCAAGGGTCTCGGGCTCAGACTCCGGGTTGATCATCTCGATGCCGTCGAGGCTGATCCCGAGTTCTGCCGACATCTCCCTGATGAGCCCAACGTCTCCGAGGAGGACCGGAGAACCGATTCCCTCGTCGAGCACCCGGCGCGCCGCCCGCAAGATGCGAACGTCCTCGCCGTGGGGATACACGACCCGTTGCGGCTTGCTGCGGGCGAGCGCAGTGACCGTGTTGATGAGCCCATGGGACGCCTGGAACCGCGACCGCAACTCCTCGGCATAGGCCTCGGGATCTGAAAGGGGAAACAACGCGAGCCCCTCCGCCGTGGCGGCACCGGCCACGGCCGGAGCCACAGTCCACAAAGCCCTGGGATCGAACGGCTTGGGGATCAGATAGTCGGGTCCGAAGGCAAGACGATCGAGCCTATAGGCCTTGAGGACGACCTCCGGGACCTCCTGGCGTGCGAGCGTTGCGAGCGCCTGGGCGGCGGCCACCTTCATCCCTTCACTGACGCCGGTGGCGCGAACATCGAGCGCACCGCGGAAGATGAATGGGAAGCCGAGCACGTTGTTCACTTGATTGGGATAGTCGCTGCGCCCTGTGGCAACGATCGCGTCTGGTCGGACTCGCCGTGCCTCTTCGTATGTGATCTCGGGGTCGGGATTGGCCAAGGCAAAGATGATCGGAGAGGCCGCCATCGGTTCGATCATTTCGGGCGTGACTGCACCGGCAACCGACACGCCCACGAAGGCGTCGGCCCCCACGAGGGCATCGGCCAGGGTGCGGGCAGTGGACTCGCGGGCCAACTCAAGCTTCACCGGCGACAGATCGTCACGACCCAAATGGACCACGCCCCGGCTGTCGACCATCAGCGTGTTCTCGGGGCGGACTCCCAAGTGCTGAAAAAAACGAGCAGTGGCAATCCCGGCGGCACCAGCTCCACTAAAGACGACCCGGACCTCGTCGATCGGCTTGCCGACTAGATCGAGGGCGTTGAGAAATGCGGCAGCGGCGATGATGGCCGTCCCGTGTTGATCGTCGTGGAACACGGGAATTCGAAGCCGCTCGCGTAACGTCGACTCGATGTGGAAACAGTCCGGAGCCCTGATGTCCTCGAGGTTGATCCCGCCCACCGTGGGCTCGAGCAACTCACAGAAACGGATGACGTCTTCGGGGTCTTCCGAACCGATCTCAAGATCGAACACGTCGATATCTGCAAATCGTTTGAAGAGGACGGCCTTGCCTTCCATGACGGGCTTCCCGGCCAGAGCACCGATGTTCCCCAAACCGAGCACTGCGGTGCCGTTCGACACCACCGCCACCAGGTTCCCGCGATTCGTGAAGCGGAAAACGGCCTCGGGGTCGTCGGCGATCACCCGGCAGGGTTCTGCCACCCCCGGCGTATATGCCAGGCTCAGGTCACCTTGGGTAGCCGTCGGTTTGGTGGGCCGGATTGAGACCTTCCCCGGACGGGGAAACTCGTGGTAATGAAGGGCTTCGCTGAACGAACTCTTCTCGGCCATGCTCGAAGGCACCCTACACATGCCAATAGCCGTTCCCACTTGCCTTGCGACCTGCGAAAATAGGTGACGATGTCAGGCGACAACGGGGCAAAGGAAGGCGGCTACAAGGTCATGCAAGGCTGGAGGGTGGGCCACTCCCCGGAGGAGTCCACCACCCGCTCCGGCCTGCTGGTGCCGGCGGGCACCAAAGACACCAGCGATGCCCTGGCTCTGGTCGACGTCCGCACCGGTCAGAGGTTCTGGGCAGTGCCGAGTGGCGCCTGGCGATTCATCTGGCCCCCAACCGGCCGTCCCGTGGTGGCAGTTCGAGAGTCACAAATAATCGCGGAAGAAGAACAGTCTCACGTGACCTCCGACGGCCAATACCTGTGACGGACAGGGATGAATCCAAACCCCGAGGCCGCCAACGCCGCCGGCTCACCGCCACTGTCACCGACCTCGGTGTGGTGCGTCAGCGCGCCCTCCTCGTTGGGGTCTACTTTCGTCAGGGAGCTTCGGCAGAAGCCGAGCGATCCCTCGACGAGCTCGGACTACTGACCACATCGGCCGGGGCGGACCCGGTTGAGTTCGAACTGGTCAAGCGAGACGCACCCGATTCCGCCTACTTCATTGGAACGGGCAAAGCCGAAGAACTGGCAGCGGTGGTTCGCGCCTATGACATCGATGTGGTGGTCTTCGACAACGCCCTCACCCCGGCCCAGCAACGCAACCTGCAAAAGAAGTTCGAGGTCGATGTCGTTGACCGGGAAGCGCTGATCCTCGACATCTTCGCCCAGCATGCAAGTAGCCGGGCCGGATCCCTACAGGTTGAACTCGCTCTCCTGCGCTACAACCTGCCACGCCTGCGCGGTAAAGGAATCGAACTCTCCAGACAACAGGGTGGCATCGGTGCCAAAAGAGGACCCGGTGAGACCAAGCTCGAAACCGACCGACGTCGCATCGCCTCGCGAATCTCACGGCTGGAGAGCGAACTCACCGATCTCAAGCGGATCCGGCAGACGCAGTCGAAGTCGCGGCGCCGCAACGAGATGCCTGTCGCGTCACTGGTTGGCTACACCAACGCCGGCAAGTCGACCCTCCTCAACTTGCTAACCGATGCCCATGTTCTCGCTGAGGATCAATTGTTCTCCACGCTCGACTCGACGATTCGCCGTTACACGTTGCCCGACGGCCGCGCCATCCTGCTATCGGATACGGTCGGTTTCGTCCGCAGGCTTCCTCACCACCTGGTGGAGGCGTTCCGGTCGACCCTTGACGAGGTCGTAGGCGCCAGCCTGCTCCTCCATCTGGTTGATGCATCCGACTCGGAACCCGAGGAGCAAATCACCGCGGTCCGCGAGGTCCTCACTCAAATCGGAGCCGGTTCGATACCCGAGCTGCTTGTCTTCAATAAAGCGGACGAGGCCGACCCCGTCGTCCTGGCCAGGCTTGGCAATCTCCACCCCGATGGTGTTGTGATATCGGCCTTGCAGGGTGAAGGAATCGACGATCTCGCCGAGGCCATCGGAAGCCACCTCAAAGAGCATCTGGCAACTGTGCGACTGGAGATCCCCTATTCCCGCGCCGACCTGGTAGCGGCAGCCCACCGCCAGGGCGAGGTGCTAGCCGAGAAGCACGACGAGCACGGGTCCGTTCTGGAGGTGCGTCTTGCCTCCGGTCGTCTGGAGCCGTTCCGGCAATTCGTGGTTGGTTGATCCGCTAGCCGTCCGGAGCGAAGTGCCGGGCTGCGAGAACCGCGGCACCGACGATGCCAGCTTCGTTGCGTAAGGCCGCAGGCACGACTTCAACATCGACCGTAAGCCCGTGCGCCCATTTCTCCCACTTTCGGGAAACGCCGCCGCCGAGCACGATCAGATCGGGTGACAGCACCTTGTCGAGGTGTTGGAGAAACGCGTCGAGACGACTGGCCCAGGCCGCCCAACTCAGGTTTTCGGTGTCCTTGACGGAGGCGGCAGCCCAATCTTCCACCGACTCGTGACCGGCGAATTGAAGGTGCCCAAACTCGGTGTTTGGAAGAAGGCGGCCGTCGAGAAACACTGCCGAACCGATCCCTGTGCCGAGGGTCAGTATCACGACCACGCCGCTGCGCTCACGGGCGGCCCCGAAAGCGACCTCGGCGACTCCCGCAGCATCGGCATCGTTGACAACCAGGACCTGCTGACCGGTGACGGAGCCGAAGAGCTCGGCTGCTCGACAGCCAATCCAGGATTTGTGAACATTGGCTGCACTCAGGGTCACACCGTCTTTGACGATGGCCGGAAACGTGCACCCGACCGGACCCTGATATTGGAAGTGTTCGACCATTTTCCCGACCACGGCAGCTACCTCCTGCGGCAGCGAAGGGTCGGGGGTGGGAAGCTTGAAACGCTCAGCCCTCAACTCACCGGTGGCGGTATCGACCAAGTTGGCTTTGATGCCGCTTCCACCGATGTCGATGCCGAGGATCGTGGACATCGGGCGAGCATATCGACACCGTTAGGCTCGGACGGTGAGTGCTGCGGTTGGTGTGATCGGGCTGGCCGTCATGGGCCAAAACCTCGCCCTCAATCTCGCCGAACATGGCAATCCGGTCGCCGTGTTCAATCGCACGACCCGGGTCATGGACGACTTCGTGGCCTCCAACCGGGAGAGTTACCCGGTCGAGGGAGCCGCTTCCCTCGCTGAATTCGTGAGAATGATCGAACGGCCGCGCCGCCTGATCATCATGATCAAAGCCGGCTCGGCCGTGGACGACCTCCTGACCGAGCTGCTCGAGGTCGTGTCGGCCGGCGACGTGGTCATCGACGGCGGCAACAGCCTTTTCACCGACACCGAACGGCGCCAAGGGACCGCCGCAGAGCGGGGTGTGGCCTACGTGGGGGCAGGCATCTCGGGAGGAGAAGAGGGTGCCAGACACGGACCGTCGATCATGCCGGGCGGCAACGAGGAAGCCTGGCCGTTGATAGCCGAGATGCTGCAAGGCATCGCTGCCCGCACGCCAGCAGGCGAAGCATGTTGTGAGTGGCTCGGACCGGGGGGTAGCGGACACTTCGTAAAGATGGTCCACAACGGGATCGAATACGGCGACATGCAGATCATCGCTGAGGCCTTCCACCTAATGAAGTCCGCTGGATTGAAGGTCCCGGAGATGGCAGAGGCGTTCCGCGGATACGCCAACGGTCGACTCTCGTCTTTCCTCATCGACATCACCGCCCAAATTCTCGAGAAGCTCGACGACGACGGCACCCCGCTGATAAACCGCGTCCTCGACGCCGCCGCCCAAAAAGGAACCGGAAAGTGGACGGTGCAGAGCTCGCTCGACCTGGGGCAACCGGCCACGCTGATCGCAGAGGCCGTCTATGCCCGTATGGTCTCGGCTTTCAAAGAACAGAGAGTGGCGGCCTCTGGCGTTTTGAGCGGACCCTCCACCGGTGTCAAGGCCGACCTAGCAGACATCGAGGGCGCTTTGTACGGGAGCAAGATCGTGTCGTACGCGCAGGGGTTCATGCTCCTCGCCGCCGCCTCTGAGGAGTACCGCTGGGGACTTGAACTCGCCAAAGTGAGCCCGCTGTGGAGGGCCGGGTGCATCATCAGGGCGGCCTTCCTGGATGACATCACCCGAGCCTTTCGCAACGACCCGAACCTCCCCAACCTGATGCTCGATCCTTACTTCACGGGCGCTTTGGCCGGCGCCCAGGACGGGTGGCGACGCGTCGTGGCCGCGGCAGTTACCGGTGGCATCCCTGTACCGGCCTACTCGAGCGCCCTGGCGTTCTATGACTCGTACCGCTCCGAAAACCTACCCGCCAACCTCATCCAGGCCCAACGGGACCTCTTCGGCGCCCACACCTACGAACGCACCGACCGCCCGCGCGGCAAGTTCTTCCACACCAACTGGTCGTCTTAAATCCACCGATCCGCGAACCCCGGGTTCAGGCTCCCATTTGTGGTAACTCCAGCCCCGAGAACCCGGTTATCCGGCCTGTCGTCGCTCGAGAACCGCCCGGATCTGCGCGGCCACGACGCCGGCTCGCTGTTTCAAGTCGTGCCATGTGAATCGCATGAGAGTCCAGGCGTGAACTGCGCAGTCACGATCTCGCTCGCGGTCCTGGTCCATCTGTTCCAACGCACTGTGCCATCGTCGAGAGTCCCATTCGAGGGCTATCAGGGCATCGGGGTAAGCATCGTCGAAACGTCGCGAGGGGCACCATGGGATTGGGTACTGGGGAATCGGTTCAGGCAGGCCGTATCGACGGAGCACGGAGTGGCCGAGTCGCTCAAGGGCCGTTGCGCTGGCCATCAAACCCTCACCCCGGCATGCCAAGACCTCCCTGAACTTGACGGTCCCTGGCTTTCCCCTTCGACCCGTTTCGAGGGCGATGGCGTTCATCTCGTCGATGCTGGCGAGCTTCTCAACAAGGATTCCATCGACAACTCGGTCCAGGTGGCGAATGTGGAGGTCGGCGGCCAGATCGGAGGCCGTGCGGGCGGGGGTCGTAATGGCCAAGCCCCGCAGTTCGGTGGTGTGAGTCTCTCCCAAATCGATCGTCCTGCGAACTACCACCCCAGGAAATTCGTGAGTAGTTCGATGGTGAACACTCACGGTTGGAGGTCCCT
>JAICND010000468.1 GCA_025929005.1 Acidimicrobiia bacterium | reverse complement strand
GGTGGGGTGGGGTGCCGCCGAGAGGGAGGCGGAAACTGCGCCGCTACATACGTCAAGGGATGACGTTCAAGGAAGCAGCCAGGGAGATCAGGCGGGAACGGGTCGAGGAATTGGGCAAGCGACCGCTCGAAATGGCCGTCTAGCAACGGTGTTCGAAGTCAAACCCTGGGGGAAGGTGTTGTAGCTGGGCGCAAGGCTGGTTCGAACCGTGGTCCCTGGTCATGCACTCTGGGAGCCAGGCGGTGCAGGGACGAAGGTCGGGGAAAGTGACTGTCGTTGTTGTGGTCACGACTTCAGGTAGCGGCGGGAGGGTGGTGGGCAAGGTCCCTCCGAACACTCCACAGATCCACAGATCGCCACTGGCATCAACCGCGGCCCCAACCCCGATGTCCGTGAATAGCGGGTCGGCCAAGATCGAGTAATGCGAAGGCGAAGCGACTAGGGCATCGAACACTGGGCCCGGCTCACCACCCATCCCCAATACCTCACCGGCCATTGTCCAGATCCGCAGCAAGCTCGAGAGATCGGAATGGGCAAGGACCTGGGCCTCAGCCACGCGCATCGCACACGAGCGCGCGAAATCGTGAAGGGTGGAACTCCCGGCGAGCAGGGGGAGGCCCAGGGTGGCACGCAGCTGGTTGGTGTCGGTGGCGATGGCGGTCTCGGCCGTGGCAGAGAAGGTGATAGGGATCGTGGTTGGGGCGGCAAGGATGGTCGTGGTTGCGGCCGGCTCAGTCGGGATTGGGTCTGGGGCGGCTGAAGTCGTCGGCGTCTGGCCCGTCGTAGTCGGAGCGGTTGGGATCGGTGATTAAGTCGAGGTCGAGGTTGGAGCCGCGCTCGAGGACGTGGTCGAGATCGAGCTAGTTGTCGATGTCGGCTCGGTCGTGGTCGGTTCCCCAGCAAATTGCATCGTCGTCTGTGTCGTCGGAGGCCGCGCCATCAGGACAGCGATAGGCCCAGCCAAGAAGGTCGCCCCTACCGTGAATAGCAGTGACGTGATCGCGACTACGACCGGGTTCTGACGACCGCGCTTCACGGTCCTCCGTTCCGGCGCCCTCTCAATTTCCTGAGCGTTTCAGCCCAATGGTTCTTGGCCCGAATCAAAAAGTTCTCCTCGACGAAAAACGCGACCAGAGTGACGGCAGTCAGAAGCACTCGCCCGGCGCGCGTACCAGGAACGAAGAAGAAGCCAGGGAAGATCTCTGTCAGGAACGAAGCGAAGATGAGGAAGATGGCCGCGTACCCCACCACCCGAATCATCTGTCCGACAAAGAGGTCGCGCGCGGTCTGCAACTCGAGAGCGTGCTGAGGCCCAGGCAGCTTCTCGTTCTCCGCGGCCCGCCACTCTTTCCAATACACGCGCCCGCGCCAGAAGGCCAACACGACCGTAAACAGGGAAAGCACGATGCAGCCCAGAGCTACGGCGACTGCGGTGGTATCCACTTTTGTTCCTCTCTTACCAGGCGCTCGACGAGCCGCAACCGGGTCCGAATGAACTCGGTCTCCTGCCGAGCCCTGTGCTTGACCGGATCGGTTTCGGGCACCACCTTTTCGTCTTCCTCAGGTTCCTTCTGCCACCACCATCTCATTGCCTCACCTGCTTCTCGGCAAGTGTCACTGCCTTGTCAGCCATGCCAAGGTTGTCGAGCGCCATGTCCCGCCAAAACACGACTTCCTTTTGCAGTTGATCGCGCTCGCGTCTGTAAGCCTTCCCAGTCACTACCCACTCATTCACAAATGACATCACGATCAGTCCCAAGATCCCGGCGACAGTGAGGCTTTCCCATGCCGGGGTTGGAATAGATTGCGCCAGGACAGCGGTCAAGACGATGAACGTCATCCGCTGTCAGGCTACGGCAAATGACCCTTTTCCCCACGGAGCGTGGCGTTTGGTATCTAGTGTTGGCCGGGTACGGGTCCTAGGTCCTAGGAGGATCAATGGCAGAAAAGAAAGCATCCGCCACCAAGAAGTCGGCCGCGGCCAAG
>JAICND010000184.1 GCA_025929005.1 Acidimicrobiia bacterium | reverse complement strand
TGGAACGCGACCACCTCGGCGTCGGCGGTCACCCTCACGTCGGTTTCAAATAGCCGGTAGCCGTGTTCGGCGGCTGCTCGGAACGCGGTCATCGTGTTCTCGGGCCACAACAGTCTTGATCCACGATGGGCGACGCCCACCGGAGGTCTGGCCCGAAAAGGAGAATCGCTCCCGATGATCAAAGTAGGGCCCCAGCCGGGGCCCTACCAGAGTCCGCAGATGCGGTCATGGGTGCAGCTAAACCGCCACGCGGTCCTTCAGGCCTTTGGCGGGCGAGAAATGGGCGTACTTGCGAGCGGGAATGGTGATTTCCTGACCGGTCGCAGGGTTACGCCCTTTACGAGCGGCCCGACTCTTGGTCGCGAAGGTGCCAAAACCGGAGATAGTCACTTTGGCGCCGGCGTCCAGTTCGGCGGCGATGATTCCCTTGCCAGGGTCCGTGGAGAAGATTGCATCGATCACATCGTTTGCAACGGTCTGGCTCAAACCGGTATTTTTGGCGAGCCTCTGCGCCATTTCCGTCTTATTCACTACCCCTCCTTGTGGGTGCTCGGAAGCGGCCGCACGATGGCGCCGCAGGAGTACCTTAGGCAGGAAATCCCCTGTGATGGAAGCTTCCGACCACCAAACCGCCTGATTTGACAACGGTTTCGACCAGGTTCTGGTCGGGTCGGTAAGCCAGATGGCGATACGAATCTGCCCCCAACACGATGAGATCGGCCACCGCGCCCGTGGTGATTTGACCCTTGTTGGTCTCTTCTAGCGCCAACGCTCCTCCCCTGGTAGCCGACCAAACTGCCTGCTCCAGGGTCAAACCCATCTCCAAGCAGGCAACAGCAACGACGAGCTGCATGTTGGCCACATATGACGTGCCGGGGTTGCAATCGGAGGCCAGAGCGACAGTCAGGCCCCGATCCCACAGCATCCGGCCGGGCGCCTGTCGTTGCCCCAGCGACCAGGAGACAGTCGGACAAAGAACCGCCACCACCCCGGCCGCTTTGAGGAGATCGGCCCCGCCAGCATTGATGTATTCGAGATGATCGGCGGAGACGGCCTGGAGTTCGGCCGCTAGCTCGACGCCGCCCGTGTCACCGAGCTGGCCTGCGTGGAGACGGGGCCTGAGGCCGAAAAGCGCCGCCGCCGTCAGGACGCGGCGCGCCTCGTCAGGCGTGAACGCTCCGTCATCGCAGAACACATCGCAATAGGAAGCCAGTCGAGAGACCACCGGCAGCATCTCATCCATAAGCACCTGGAGATAGGTCTCGCGTCGGTGTTGATATTCGAGAGGAACGACATGGGCTCCGAGAAACGTGGGTACAACATCAATTGGTAGCTGTTCACCTACGTGGCGAGCGACCTCTAGGGATGTGACCTCGGTGGTTGTATCGAGACCGTACCCGGACTTGATCTCGACGGTCGTAGTGCCGTGCTCGAGCATGAAGCCGGCCCGTTCAACGGCCCCCACCAATAACACTGCCGGGCTCGCGGCCCGGGTTGCGTTAACCGTCGAATTGATACCACCACCCGCAGCCAGGATTTCGAGGTATGAAGCTCCGGAGAGGCGTTGGGAAAACTCATCCGCCCGGTCTCCGGCGAAGACGAGATGGGTATGGGGATCGACGAATCCGGGCATGACGGCGGCCCCACCGCAGTCGAGTTCGGGGAGGTCTCGATAACGGCGGGGCACTTCGGCGGCCGGTCCCACCCAAGTGATCCTGCCCTCCCTGATCGCGACCGCCGCATCGTTGATGACGCCCAACAGGCCCCTGCGCCGGGGATCGTTGGTAACGAGTTCACCGATCCCCGAAACAAAGAGGTCACCGGCAGCGGGTCCCCCCGCTGGGAGGGCGACATCATGGGCAAGGGTCACGCATTCGTCGCAGATGGCGACCCGCCCCGGTCCCGCTACCAGCCTTCGCACCTGGTCTTCGGAGCGGCCACAGAACGAACAACGGAGCGATCGGGCCACCCGGTGAGGCTAATTGGATCCGGTTCGAGCCATGGGAACGCGCACCCCGCGCTCGCGGGCGACGGCTTCCGCCCGTTCGTAGCCAGCATCGGCGTGGCGCAACACCCCCATGGCTGGGTCATTGGTGAGAACCCGTTCGACCCGCATCTCTCCCTCGGCGGTCCCATCGGCGACGACCTGGGCTCCCGCATGAATCGATTTACCCATTCCCACACCACCGCCATGGTGCACCGCGACCCAGGCCGCCCCCGAAGAGGTGTTGACCAGGGCATTGAGGATGGGCCAATCTGCCACGGCATCGGACCCGTCCTTCATGGCTTCGGTCTCGCGGTAAGGAGAGGCGACCGACCCGGCATCGAGATGGTCACGACCAATCACAATCGGCGCCGCCAGTTCGCCCCTAGCCACCATGCGATTGAAGGCCATGCCGGCCAGATGACGCTCTCCGTAGCCGAGCCAGCAGATCCGAGCGGGCAGTCCCTGGAATGAAACTCGCTTTTCGGCCATCTCCAGCCAGCGTTGCAGCGGATCGTTGTCGGGAAAGAGGGCAGCCACCGCACGGTCGGTGGCAGCGATGTCGACGGGATCACCTGACAGCGCCACCCATCGAAACGGGCCCAGCCCTTCACAGAACAAGGGCCGGATGTACGCGGGCACAAACCCCGGGTAGGCAAACGCATCGGCATAGCCGGCCTTGGAAGCCTCTCCTCGAAGATTGTTGCCGTAATCGAAGACCTCGGCCCCACCGCTTTTGAAACCGACCATGGCCTCACAATGAGCGGCCATCGACTGACGAGCTTCGGCGATATACCGCCCCGGATCCGCCTCTCGCAACTCGGCGGCCGCTTCGGGTGTGAAACCGGCCGGTATGTATCCGTTGAGAGGATCGTGGGCCGAGGTCTGGTCAGTGACGATGTCCACGGGGAAACCCCGTCGCAGAATCTCAGGAAATACTTCGGCCGCGTTGCCGGGAATACCGATGGACACAGCCTGGCGCTGCCGACGAGCTGCTTCCGCCCGGGCCAGACCATCGTCGAGATCGTCAGCAAGCTCGTCGAGGTATCCCGTTTCCAGGCGCCGCCTTGAACGCGCCGGGTCGACTTCGACCACGAGGGCTACCCCGCCGGTCATGGTTATCGCCAAGGGCTGGGCACCACCCATGCCTCCGAGGCCGGCTGTCAACGTCACAGTGCCGGCCAGAGATCCCCCAAACTTCTGGTCGGCCAAAGCGACAAAGGTCTGATAGGTGCCCTGGAGAATCCCCTGGGTTCCGATATAGATCCACGAGCCGGCCGTCATCTGCCCGTACATCATCAGCCCCGCTGCTTCCAGCTCCCAAAAGTGTTCCCAGGTGGCCCACTCGGGGACAAGGAGGGAGTTGGCGATAAGCACCCGGGGCGCCAGCTCGTGGGTTCTCAGCACCCCGACCGGTTTGCCCGACTGCACTAACAGCGTGTCATCATTCGAAAGGTTGGTGAGACACTCGACGATGGCGTGATAGGAGGGCCAGTCGCGGGCGGCCTTGCCCCGGCCTCCGTAGACGATCAGATCGTCGGGATACTCCGCTACTTCGGGATCGAGATTGTTCTGAAGGCAGCGGAGAGCAGCCTCCTGCAACCAGCCGCGACAGATGAGTTCGGATCCTCGGTTGGCACGCACCATCGGCGCACCATACCCACCCCCTGGCGGGGCGAGCCGTTCAGAGCTTGAGCTGGAGACCCTTGGTGATAGCCGCCACAAGAGATGAGATGGCTTCCACCTGTTCAGGACTCATCGCTCCTGATTTCACATCAGCGACTATCAGGTTGAGAGCTGCGATGACGTCATCAAACTGGCTAGCGCTCGGGTCGGCATCGAAACTGGATGGCCAGGTCGACTTTCCAAACGTCGACGATCCCCACTGAGGGTCCGGGTTCGGCGACAGATCCGCCTTGTGCCATACCTCGAGAGGTGTCTGCTCCTTCTGCCACGTCTCCCCGACGGGCGGAGCCACTGCCGCTGGTGGTTCAACAATCGGTGGCACGACTGCCGGCGGCTCCGGCGCTGACTCCGGCTTGGACGGCTCGGCCACGGGGGTCGGCTGAATAACTGGTGTAGCGGTTTGGGGGACGGCGATTGGTTCGGCCCAGAGTGAGCCTGTTATCGACCGGTCGTCGTATGGCTGCCTTTCGCCTGAGCTTCGACCGGCAGAATCGCCGAGCAGATCGTGATCCGCGGCATCGGGAGCATCGAAAAGCCTCTCGAGTAGGTCGTCGGTGCTGAGATCGGTTTCCCCTTCGCCTTCCAGGTCTTCGCTCGCAAGGCGTGATTCGTCCTTGGCGCCTGAACGCCACCGCAAGACCGCGTCGAGGGTGTGGCCGCCCTTCTTCTCTGGCGCAGACTCAGTCGTGGTCGCTTCCATGGTGGTGGAGTAACCGGAAGCTTCTCTGATCAGCTCTCGCAATTTCTTGCCGGTGCTGGCCATGGGCGACTCAGACGGGGCAACTCCGGCAGGTGGAG
>JAICND010000276.1 GCA_025929005.1 Acidimicrobiia bacterium | reverse complement strand
CCGCCGCGGCCTACTTCCGGGGTTGGATTGACTCGTTGCTCACCAACCTGGGCGATGCGTTTGCCTTGCTGCCTCCGACAATCGTGTTGCTGGTCATCGGACTCGGGAGCGGAGACCTTGGAATGATCGACGCCGGTCTGATCTTCGGGGTGCTCTACGGTCTGGGACCGGCCACCCTGGTCGTCAGGTCGCGGGCGCTGGCAGTGGTCGAAAAGCCGTTCATCGAGGCAGCCCGGATCGCCGGTGCCGGTCCCCGACGGATCATGGGTGTCCATCTGCTCCCGCACTTGCTGCCCTATGTAGGGGTGCAGATGATGTCGGCGGCGATCTGGGCCCTAGCGAGTGTCTCTTTCGTGCAATACCTGGGGGCAACCGACCAGTCGCGAGTGGGCCTGGGATCGATGATCTATTCGGGTCTGGACTTTCAACCGGTTCTTCCGGGGGGGTTCGGGGAGTTCAACCTTGGTGAGTTTCACGCCCGGATCGGATGGACCTCGATGTTGTCGGCCGCCCTGGCCATGACGCTGATCGCCAGTGCCTTCTATCTGGTCGCGGTCGGAAGCAGGGACGCCATCGTCCCCGCACCCCTCATGGTCGCTAGGGGCCGCCGGAGACCAAATCGGTTCCGAGCCAGATGACAAACAGATAGACGGCGCCGGCTCCCAGAAGCAGGGCCAGGACCTGGATTATCAGCCTTCCTGCTGCCGATCTCGGCTGTAACCACCGCGCCATGGTTCCGATCCTAGGTCCCGGTGTCCCGGCGGTTTCGTGAGGGTCGATGCCATTCTCTAGCGCATTTACGTATTAAGGGGTTCAGAAGTGGGCTCCCCCTCGACTGTGACACATAAGATCGTGCGGTTGCTGACCGATGTCCGGGTCTTTTTCAGGGTGGTGGCGGGAGTATTCGGCTATGCCTGGTCCGTCTACCTCGCCATTCAGGGCCGAGACCTCCAAGCGGGCCTGGAATCGAGTACTCCATCCACCATCGGAACGGCTAGGGGATTCAGCCTCGCGTTCTTGGTCCCCGCTCTGCTGTCCGTAATCGCCGTCTGGGCTGCCGTGGTGGCAGAGGAGGGCATCCTTTGGGCGATGTCGATTGGCCTCGTGTTGTTCAGCGCAGTCTTTGTCTCGGGTGGCGGACTCTTTTTTGCGCCTGTAGCAGTAGCTCATTTGCTGGTGGTTGCGCTCTCCCGCCCGCCCAACCGAATCAAGAGCCCGTGGTCTTAGCCGACGCCAAAAGTAGAGGGCTCCCCGCCGTGGGGAGCCCTCTCACATCAATCGGCACGATGTGCCGCATGAAGTTACTTCTTCTTTGCAGCCTTCTTCGCTGCCGGCTTCTTGGCCGTCTTCTTGGCAGCAGCCTTCTTGGCTGGTGCCTTCTTGGCGGACTTCTTGGCGGACTTCTTGGCGGCGGTCTTCTTTGCGGCCATACCTGTTTCGATCCCTCTCTGTGAAGTGGCCACCAACGTGGTGGCGACGTTCCTTGCGTTTGCGTGGCTCAACTGTTCGTCGTGATGAGTCCGCTAGTTCCTCCTCCTCCGATCCCGCGACTGCGTGAATTTATCGGGAGCGCGTTTGGATTCGCGTCATTTACGTGATCGTGTTTTACCGATCTGACGTTGCGAAGCGACGACCATGACATGGAGTTCCGGTATCGGACCAAATCGGAGTGAGGATCAACCACAACGCGGCTGCGATGAGAACTACGGGGGTGAACTGCGCGACTGAGGGGTAACTGTTGGCATCTGCCAGGGCCGCGCCCACCAATGAGCCGAGGGGAAGCGTCGACCATCCGATGGTACGCGCCGCGGTGATCACGCGTCCCAACATTGCCGTAGGGGTATACGACTGGCGAATAGTCACCAGTGGAACGTTGACCAACGAGATACCGAGGAACATCGCAAACAAGAGGAACAGCGCAGAGAGCCCGAAGGTTTGGTGGATCAGCGCCCAAAACGAGAGCCCGAAGAGAAGCAAGCCGACGGTCATCGAACGTCCAAGTCCGATCAGACGCCCGACTCTTGGAGCGAGGGCGGCACCCACGATGCCGCCGAGGCCGAGCACGGCCAGCATCAACCCGAACGATGATTCCTCTGCTGCCAGGACATCGGTGGCAAGGACTGCCAAGGTCGACTCGATGAAACCGACCGCGGCATTGGCGGCGGCTGCGGCAAGAGTTGAGGCGCGCAAGCGCGGTTCGCTCCAAAGGAAGCGCAGCCCATGTGCTGCTTCCTCCAGAAACCTGCTCCTCTGATCTCTCGCAACTCGCGGAGGTATGGACCCCACCATCCAAACCGACAAAGCTGAAACAAGGAACGAGAGGCCGTTGACGGCGAATCCGGGAGCCAGCCCGATCGTGGCGGCCATGGCGCCGGCGATGGCCGGCCCCACCACCAAAGCAACCTGCTGACTCATGGCGATGCGGCTGTTGGCGACGGCTAGGTGATCGCCGTCGACAATTGATGGGATGAGCGCATAGAGACCGTTCTGAAACGCCGCTGAAAAAGTGCCGGAGAGAAACGCAAGCACGAAGACAGTGGCAAGCGTTGTCGGCGACGGATTGAGTGCGAGATAGCCGAGACCGAAGAAGGTTGCGGCGCGGCCGATATCGGCAAGGATCATGACCGAGCGGAGGGGCAGCCGATCGAGCAGCACTCCTCCCACTAACCCGAACAACACGACCGGCAGACTTTCCAGTGCGTAAGTCAGAGCGAAGTCGAAAGTGGAGTCGCCTAACTGGAGGACAAAGAGGGGGAGCGTCGTGTAGGCGACGTAGTCCCCGATTTGGGATACGGCCTGCCCCCACCACAGCGCACGAAAAGGGCCACCCAGTCCCCGCACGATGCGATGGCGGCCGCGCCGAGTCCCCAGCGGCACATCCATGTGTGCAGATTAGGTCGGGAATGTCACCCGCCAACGGCCTTGTTACCCTGATCAATCCATGGCTGAGCCAAAAGAGATCCCGCAACTTGTGGCCGAACTGGTCGACATGTCGAAGGAATACCTTCGACAGGAGACCCTCGAGCCTGCCAAGAGGCTCGGCAAATTCGCTGGCATGAGCCTGGGGGCGGCGGTGCTGTTCAGCTTTGCTGCCGTGCTGTTGACGTTGGGCGTGTTTGCCCTGCTCAGACGCTTGCTCCCCGACACCCAGTGGTGGGCGGTTGGAGCAAGGCTCTTTACCGCTCTTGGCGCTGGCGGTGCGGCCGCACTAATCGCATGGAGGATGTCAAGTGACGATCACTAGAGCTGACCTCGAAGCCAAGGCGAGGGCCATCACGGAGGCCGTCAACGAGACGAAGGATGCGGCCAAGAACACCGCGGTCTTGGCGGGGGTCGCGGTG
>JAICND010000077.1 GCA_025929005.1 Acidimicrobiia bacterium | reverse complement strand
TTCTGGCCACGGTCTCCTTGCGACGGGAACCACCGCCCCATGGATGGGTTCGATCAGCCCTGGTGGCGGCCCTGGCGACGGCTGCGGCCCTGGCGGTCTCCATCGTCCTTAGTGACGTTGCCGGCCGCAACCTTTCGTACATGGTGATACTCCCGCTCCTCATGTCGGCGATGATCCTCGGCCAACGTGGAACGGCGGTTCTCACGACGACCGCGGCACTCTTTATTGTCTGGGGCGCCGGTCAACAACTCGGGCCGTTTGGACGGCCCGATTCGGCTCTCGATCCAGTAATCGCTTCGCAATTGTTTCTGTTCGTCATCCAGCTTTCGGTTACCGCCCTCGCCATCGAGTCGTCACGAAGGCGAGACCTCATCGCCGAGCTACAGGGAGTGCTTGACGCCGCAATCGAAGGAGTCCTCGTTGTTGACGAAACTGGTGTTGTCCGCAGGGTCAACACGGGAGCCGTGGACCTCTTCGGGTACGGCCAGGACGAATTGGTGGGTCGGACGCTCACTGAGTTCATCGGGCCAACACCGGGCACTTTGCCAAGGACTGATCCCGGCTCAGACAAACTCCGCTTGGTCAAAGGCCTGCGAGCGGATGGCACAAGCTTCTGGGCGGAGGCGTCGCAGGGCTCGATTGCCGAGCCATCAGGCCGCCATCGCTACGCACTGATCGTGAGAGACGTGACTGAGCGGATCGACGCCGAGGCGCGGGTGGAGCGCCTTCAGGACGAGTTCGTCTCCCAGATGACCCACGAGCTTCGTACTCCTCTGACCGCCATCCTGGGGTACAGCGACATCCTGCGAGCCGATGAGACTCTCGGCAAGGGCAACGCTGAACTCGACATCATCCACAGCAGCGCTCAGACCGTGCTCGAGATGATCGACGACATTCTCGCTTTCAAGCGGCTCGCCGCAGCCGAATCCGAACCCAAACAGGAACCGATCGACCTAAACGAAATCGCTGCTGAAGCAGTCTCCATGATGGAAGGGCCGGCCAGGGCCCGCGGGATCGGATTCGTGGCCGGACTCCAGCCCACACCCAAGATCCGCGGTGACCGTCGCCAGCTCGAACAAGCAGTCCGCAACCTCATCTCCAACGCCGTCAAGTACTCACGCGACGGCGGGATGGTGGAGGTTTCGACAAGGGCAGTGGACCATCAGGTTGTCGTGGGTGTGGCCGATCACGGGATCGGAATTCCCGCCGAAGACCAGACCCGCATCTTCCGTCGCTTCTTCCGGGCTGCCAATGCCGAAGCCGCCGGGATTCCAGGCTCTGGTCTGGGCCTTGTGCTGGTTAGGGAAGTAGCCCGGGCCCACGGAGGCGATGTGGCACTGACGAGTGCCCTCGGCGCCGGTACCAAGGTCACGATGTCACTACCGATCACGAATTCGGCTTGAGGTCTACCGGGCCAGACTGCCAACCTCTTGAATTCGCCGCTCCGCCAACCGCTCGGCCGCGGTGACGGGTTCAACACCCTCGGCGCGAGCAATCTCGAGGATCCGGGCGGTGGCGTCGAACAGTCCGTCGACCCTGTGCATCGCCCTCGTCCTCGAGTATCCCCGGAGTTCGTCGTAGACGTTGATCAGGCCACCGGCATTGACCACAAAGTCGGGTGCGTACAAGATTCCCCGGCCGGCCAGTCGCTGCGCATCCTCCCGCGTCGCCAACTGGTTGTTGGCGCTGCCGACGACAGCCTCGCATGAAAGCTGCGGGATGGTGTCCGGGTTGAGGATTCCTCCGAGCGCACATGGTGAGAACACGTCGCAATCGACGCTGAAGATGTCGGCGGGGGCAACCGATTGGACGCCCAGTTCGGCAACCGCCTTTTGTACCGCTTCGTCCCGGGCGTCGGTCACTACCACCTCGCACCTCTGCTCGACCAGCAGCCGAACGTATGCAAACCCCACCTTCCCCACCCCTTGCACTGCCAGTCTGCGGCCAGCCAGCTCAACGGTCCCCCATAGATATCGACACACTGCTCGAAGGCCTGCCAGCAGGCCACGGGCCGTGGCAGGTGACGGATCGCCCGAGCCGCCCTCTGCCACCGGGGTGCCGAGTGCCCACTGAGTCTCCCGCCTGATGTACTCCATGTCTTCAGTGGTGGTGCCGACATCCTCGGCGGTGATGTATCGGCCACCAAGGCTGTTGACGACCCGGCCGTAGGCGCGGAATAATCGTTCGTTCTTGGCGCTGCCGGGGTCCCCGATGATGACCGCCTTGCCACCCCCGAGGTCGAGTCCGGCCGCAGCGGCTTTGTAGGTCATCCCTCTTGAGAGCCTGAGCACGTCGACCAGGGCCTCGTCCTCGGACTCGTAGGGATAGAACCGGGTTCCGCCCAATGCCGGACCGAGCGCCGTGGAGTGGATAGCGATGATGCAGCGGAGTCCTGAGACGGCGTCGTGACCAAACACGACCTGCTCATGGCCATGGTCTGTGATCCGATCGAATACTCCCAAGGGAGCCAACTCCTTCGCCGCGTTGTCGACTCTAAACCTGCCTGTCGTAGCTAACTTGCCGCCGTGGCGTCTCCGGTCGTCTTGGTTCCAGATCGCCTGGTGGACACGGTCAATGGGGATGTGCGATCGGGACTTGGCGTCGTCGTTACCGGCAGCCGGATCGTGTCTCTGATAGCTCATGGCCAGATCCCGGAGAACATCAACCGGATCGATCTTGCCGGCCATACGCTGGCTCCCGGGCTGATCGATGTGCACACTCATCTGGTTGGAGAAATAGACGATGGGCAAGGCTACGCCGGGCTGGTCACCCGCAGCGCCGCCCGGGAGACCCTGGCCGGAGTCCGCAATGCCGCCCTGACGCTTCAGGCCGGTTTCACCTCGGTCCGTGATATTGGGACCTTCCGCGCATTCTGCGACGTGGCGTTGCGCGACGCCATTGCTGAAGGCTGGCTGAGTGGGCCACGAATGATGTGCGCCGGCGCCTATGTCACCTGTCCGGGAGGAGGCGGTGATATCACGGGTCTGGCGGTTGATGTTGACGCGGCCGTACCCCGCGAACTTCGGTTTGGCGTAACCAGCGGGGTCGAGCAAATACGGGTCACGGTCCGGCAGATCCTCCGTTTCGGGGCGGACTTCATCAAGGTGATCGCCACCGGGGCAGTTCTGACCTCGGGAACCAACCCTGGCGCCCCCGAGTTCACCGAGGCAGAACTGGCAGCGGCGGTCGAGGAGGCAGCCGAGGCTGGGACGTTCGTGGCTGCCCATGCCCACGGGGCCGAAGGCATCAAGCGGGCGGTGCGGGCGGGAGCGAGATCCATCGAGCACGGTTCGCTGATGGACGATGAGGCCATCGCGATGATGGCGGAGGCCGGCACCTTTCTGGTCGCCGACCTGTACGACGGCGACTGGATTTCCGAGCAGGGGCCCAGACTCGGATACTCCGCCGAGGTGATGAAGAAGAACGCATTGACGACTGACGCCCAGCGCACCGGCTTCGAAAAGGCAGTCAGGGCCGGCGTGAGGATCGCCTTTGGCACCGATGCCGGAGTGTTCCCGCACGGCCACAACGCCCGCCAGCTGACGTACTACGTCAGGTACGGGCTCACGCCTGTGCAGGCTATCCAGAGCGCCACCCGGTGGGCGGCCGAACTGATGGGCTGGGAGGCCCAGGTGGGCGCCATTGCCCCAGGTATGAAGGCTGATCTCATTGCCGTGCCGGGAGATCCCACCGCTGACATCAGCCTTTTCGAGAGGGTTGACTTCGTCATGAAAGATGGAGCTGTCATCGAGTCAAGACAGGCCGGGAGTGGCTCAACCACCCCTCCCCCGATGCCGAAAGAGTCTCTGTAACCCAAAGGAGGGTTCCTGGACTCGCCCTCATCCGTAACCACACGGCCTCTGGCCGCCGTGACCCTCAAGGCCGTCGCTCTTTCCATTGCAGCCATATCGGTGATTCCCGGATTCCTGCTCTTCGTTGGGGCTTTTCCGACCTCCAGCCCCGCCCTCGGACCGACGGTCTATTCGATTTCTGCGGGCGGCGCCGGAGCCGTTCTGATCCTGGGAGCGCTGCGGCTCCGGGGACGGGCACGGCTGGCCTGGTCTTTGATCGGGCTCGGGGTGGCCTGCTGGGGGGTCGGCGAGACGGTCTGGAACCTGCAATCGATGGCGACCGGCGAGATCCCATATCCGGGACCGGCCGACTTCTTCTACGTTGCCGGGTACCCCCTGATCTTTGCGGGCGTCGTTCTACTTCCGTACTTGCGACTGGGCCGGTTCGAGCGTCTGCGACTGGCCATCGACGCCACTGCCGGGAGTCTTTCCCTCGGCGTTGTCATGTGGGTCTCCTACCTGAGCCAGATCACCGACTTCGCCAGCACTCAAGCACCCTTTGAGTCGCTGCTTAACCTGTTCTATCCCTTCGGTGACGTCTTCTTGGCAACGGCTTTAATGATCCTGGCGATGCGCCGTTCCGAGCTGCGCCTCGACGCCCGCGTGATGCTGCTGGCAGTGGCGGTCGCTTTCACAACCATCGCCGATGTGATCTTTGCCCTTCAGTCGGCAGCTGACACCTACGTCGAGTGGCAGTGGCTTGACGGCCTCTGGCTCTTCTCATACGGAGCCTTCGCACTCGGCGGCTGGGCCATCACCAAGCCCACCGAGAAGACCGAAAGGACCTATCGGAGCCATCGCTGGCACCTGTTGGCCCCCTACTCAGCAGTAGCCGCTCTCTTTGCCATAAGGCTCGTCAGTAGTTCCGGCGAGAGCCTGCTGCTCAACCTCTCGACCACGGCCGTGGCGGGTCTGGTTGTGCTCCGACAAGGAATCGTCATCAGGGAGCGGCGCGAGTTGCTCGATCGGCAACGGGATGACCTGGTCGCCTCGGTGTCTCATGAGCTGAGGACTCCCCTGACCGGCATACAAGGCTACGCAAGGCTCCTGACCGAAAGCTGGGAGGCCTTTACCGAACAGGATCGCCGCCAGATGGTCTCCACAATCGCCGACGAAGGCGATCACCTGGGACGCATCGTCACCGATCTCATCGACGTCGCCCGTGATCGTCTGCAGAACGTGCAGTTGCAGAAGCGCCCGATTCCGGCAGCGGAACTGGCCAGAGATGCAATTGCGGCAGCCGGCACCGGGCGCCAGATCGAGAGTGAGCTGGACGACGATGTGATTGTTCTGGCTGACCTCGACAGAGTCCGTCAGGTCCTGGCAAACCTGCTTACCAACGCAATCCGGTATGGACGTTCTCGCATCCTGGTGACCGTCGAGAGCCGGGAAGGAATGGCCTGGTTTGCGGTGCACGACGACGGGCCCGGGGTACCGGCCAAACATCAACACGAGATCTGGGAGCGATTCGAGCGTGGTGCTCACAAGTTTGACGCCACTGTTCCCGGATCCGGTATCGGGTTGTCGGTCGCGCGTGACTTGGTGACTGCTCACAGTGGCTCGATTGGGTACCGCGTCTCGGATCGGCTCGGTGGTGCTTGCTTCGAGTTCTCGATTCCTTCTCAGGTGACCCACCCGGCAGAAGAGCTAGCCGTCAGGTAGCCCACTGAAGCTAAGGCAGGGGACCTAGCTCCAGTGGGAGCACGAACTCCGAACGGCGTCCTGCGGGATCAGCCGAAATCGTTGACCGGTCCAGGAGGCCGATCTGCTCCTTTCGCGCTGTGGAGATGGTGCCGGGTGGGTGGGGCCCAGTTCACCGCGTTCTCGCCCAAGGCCCAGTCACCTGTAGTACCTGGAGGGTGCGACCATTCACTGCCGAGTCGGAGTACACCCGGGGTCGGTCATTTTCAGTTAGCCGCCCCGGAAACGTATTCCTTGACCACCACCTCGGGTAATGAGCGGGGCGAAAACCGGGGGCCGGTGGGCTTGCGCAATTCGATCCGATCCAGACGGAAAGTGCTCCAGTCACCGAGGTCGGCGTCCCAAGCGAGGACATAGCAAAGGCCACCCCCGAACACGAGCCGGTGTGGTTCCACGGCGTGGAAACTTGAGGCCCCTTGCTCTCGATAGACGAACCGAAGCCGCTGGGTGTCGCGGCAGGCAAGGACCATCGAAATGAGCAGTTCGGCATCTACAGCAGGGCCGAGAGAGGGTGACGAATCGTCCTGACCCTCGTTCACTCTGTTGCGCAGTGGCACCGGCAGCACCTGTTCCAGTTTGCAGAGTGCGCGCCTGGACGCTTCCTCGATCGCGCCGCCTTGGCCCGCCACTCGCTGAAGGCCGATTGCTACGGCAACAGCCTCCTCGTCGTCAAACAGGATGGCTGGGATGGCAGTCCCAGGACCCAGTCGGTAACCCCCGGCGATACCCGGTGTGGCCTGGACCGAATACCCGAGGCTCCGCAGACGACCGATGTCACTGCGGACCGTTCTGGTGGATACCTCGAGGGCATCGGCCAGGTCCAGGCCGCTCCACTCGGGTCGTTCCTGAAGCAGCGACAACAGGCGCAGCAGACGAGCTGCGGCGTCCAACATGGGATAGGAGTTTACGAAGTCTTTGCGGAAGGTCGCTTGCCGCAAATGGAGGACTGACCATCCCTTCTACGAGTCGTGGACGGTCCGTTCGAGGAACTGCCAGTCATCTCCGAATCGGCAAAGGTGGAAGGTATCCATGAAGTCCCAGACCCTGGTGCCGTCGGGGCGAGTGAAGGCCCAATGTGAGGCGATTAGGACGCTGTTGCCACCCTGCCGCATCAGAGAGGAATCGAGGCGTTCCCACGATGCCGGGCCCTCGCGGCGATTGACTTGGATCCAGGACCGAGTGTTGGCACCACCTGCGGGCTATGCCTCCGGCACTACGACCGGCTCAGGTATTGGAGAGATCCGCTAGCAGTGTCGCCGCTCTGTTCTCCGAGCGGCGACACCATCTGCAACGGGTTCCTAGCCTATCCCTAGAAGGGGCAGTTGCCGGGGCTCGGCGCGTCGACGCGTCGGTCAGCGCCAGCCGGCAGAATCTGGACGGCCACTGTCACGGCGTCGATATTGCCTTCGTTCCGGAGCAGGTGCAGGTGCCCATCGCCTGAATCGATGAAGCCGGTGCCTGCC
>JAICND010000064.1 GCA_025929005.1 Acidimicrobiia bacterium | reverse complement strand
GCTCCCGCACCGGCAAGCAACTCGAGGAACTGGTCAACGCTCTCCGGTCGGCTCCGCGGATCCGGGGCAAGCCCGTGGTCAAGAGCATGTCGCAATTGCGGGTCCAGACCGTCGAAATCGAAGTCGCCCGGTTGACGCCCAGTGAGCAGATGGGCTATCAACGCCGCCAGGCTGTAGATATCGGAATGGAGGTCCACCGCCTCCCCCCTTTGGTCCTCGGGCGCTCGGTAGCCGGCTGATTGCGACACCACTCCGGTCGCTTCTTCCACGGCCCGGGCGGCGATACCGAAATCTGCCAGGTACGCGTTGCCATCACGGTCGAGGAGGACATTGGCTGGCTTGATGTCACGGTGAAGGACACCCTGGCGGTGGGCATATGACAGCGCCGAACCCACCTGGGAGGCGATCTTCATCACCTGGTCGCGGGTCATCGTGGCGAATACGGCGTCGGCCAGGCTTCTACCAGCCAAGAAAGGGCCAACTACGTAGGCGCCGTCAGCGTCGCGCCAGTAGTCGTAGACCGAAACGATGTGGGGGTGCTCAAGCGAAGCGACAAAACGAGCCTCGGACTCGAACCGGCGGACAAAGGCAGGGTGATTGGCGAATTCGGGCTTGACTATCTTGATAGCGACTTCCCGGCCGATCGAGGGCTGAAACCCCCGATAGACCGTGGCGAAGGCCCCCCTACCAATTCTTTCCCGCAGCTCATAGCCGCGGATCGAATCACCGAAGCTACGGTCGAGCTCCATGCCAGCAGAAGACGTTCGAGGGGCTGGAAACTCGACGCGAAGCCCGCTAGCCAGGAGCTGGAAGACCTCAATTGGTGCTCCCAAACCCTTGAACCGGTGCTCACCGAGGCTTTTGATTTGGGTACCGGCGTCTCTCTTGATCTCTGCTTGCACTTCGTTCGACAAAAGGATCTGCCCGCCGTGAGCGGCGTTAAGAAGTCGGGATCCGCGGTTCATCGGCGATCCGAAGAGATCGCCTCCGCGGCGCTCCACGTCCCCAGTGTCGAGCGCCATTCGCACCGAGAAGTCGAGTGGGGACCAGTCAACGCCGGCAAGCGCCTGCTGCGCCGCCACCGCCGCCCGTGCAGCCAAGGCCGGCTCGGCGAAAGCTGCGATGAAGCCATCGCCCAGGCCCTTGATCACGGTGCCGGCGGCCGATTCGATAGCCGCCTGAAGCAGATCGTCGTGGCGGGCGAGTGCCGCCTGCATCACCGCCGGATTGGACTCCCAAAGCAGCGTCGAATGGACGATGTCCGTGAAAAGAAGGGCGACCTGCTCGCTGACCACCTCCCGACTGTGAATCAGCGTGTAATCGTGGTTGAGGATCCTCGACTCGAGTTCCTGCAGCTCCAATGACGGGTCAATCCCTAGTTCTTCCCGCAGGTACTCCTCGGTGCGACGAAAGGCCCGCAATGCGTCAGCCTGCCGCCCGTCCCGGTAAAGGGCGAGCATGTGTTTGGCCCGCAGTGACTCTCGGAGGGGATACTCGGTGGTCAGGGATTCGAGCTCGCCAATCAGGGCGGCGTGACGACCCAGACTCAAATCGGCCTCGACCCTCGCTTCCACCGCCGAAAGCCTCAGCTCGGAAAGTCTTTGCGCTTCGGCAACCATTCCGGGAAAGTCGGCCACATCGGCGTACGCTCCCCCTCTCCACAAAGCCAGAGCGAACCGCAATCGATCGCTTGCTGCCGTGGGATTGGCGACCAGATCCCGGCGACCTGTTTCCAACGCTTCTTCAAATACGTTGGCATCGATCTGGGCAGGCTCGGCCCCGAGGAGGTACCCGGACCCTCGACGTTCGATCGGTTGGTCGATGATGGTACGGAGGTGAGAGACGTAGGTGTGAATGGAGTTCAAGACCTCGTTTGGGGGTTCTTCGCCCCATATCCCGTCAATCAGGTCGTTGGTTGTGACTACCCGGCCCGCTCGGGCGGCGAGCATGGCGAGAAGGGCTCGTTGCTTGGGGCCTCCTAGTTGGGCGATGCCATTCTTGGTGATCACCTCGACCGGTCCGAGGACGCGGATCTGGATCCCACGATCATCGATCAGCATCGCTCCGTCCAGCATGTTTCTCTCGCCTACCTGACCCGGGTATTTGCCATGCAGCAAACCTACATCTGGTTACTCAAGAAACTCTTGAAGAGCATCTCCGGGTCGGCCGAACGACGTTATAGGTTCGCACCTTTCGCTATCTCTGATGTGGGCGAGAGTCTCCTAACTATGGCCGGAAAGGGCATGGCCACAACCAACAATGGTCTCATCGGCATGCGGGCAGGTTGGGGACATGACCCTTAAGCGTTGTCCTCTGCGTAACCCTCTCGGGCTGCCAAGTCCCTCAAGAGATCGGACGCACACATTGCCAGACTCCACCAGTTCAAGATTCTGTTAAGCGACTGGTCGTATATCGGTCTTGTCACCAAGTTGGTGGCGAGGCTTGTGCGAAGGGAATGCAATGGACCGCAAGTATCGACCTTGGTCCCTCCTAATTCTGACTCTCGCAATCGCAGCGTGTGGTCGAAACGATATGGGGGCGACGTCGTTGAAGCCTGAAACCACGACCACCGTCCCAGCCCCACGGACAACGACCACGACTCCATCGGTACTTGAGCACGATCCGCCGATGACGACCGTGATGAACGAAGCAGACGCGTTGGCAGCCCTCTCGGCTCGCGTCGAGGAGCTGGCATCCATCGATCAATTCGCCGGCGCCGTGCTGGTCGCGAAGGACGGTCAGGTGCTCTTCAGCCACGCCTACGGGCTGGCCGATCGTGAAGGAGGGATCCCGAACAGCCTGCAGACGCGTTTTCGCATCGGGTCGATGAACAAGATGTTCACGGCGGTGGCGATACTCCAGCTGGTGGAGGCCGGCAACGTCGAGCTCACGGCTCCCCTCGGGAAGTACTTAAGCGACTATCCGAACCATGACGTCGCCACGAAGGTGACCATCCATCATCTGCTGACACACACAAGCGGCACCGGAGACATCTTCGGACCCGAGTACTACGCCAGTCGCGGTGAACTCCGCACCCTCGCCGACTACGTGGAGCTATACGGCGAGCGGGGACTGGAGTTCGAGCCAGGCAGCCGGTTCGCGTACAGCAACTACGGCTTTCTATTGCTTGGCGTCGTGGTCGAGGAGGTGACAGGGCAAAGCTACTACGACTACGTCCAGGCGAACATATACGAGCCCGCGGAGATGACCGCGAGCGGATCCCTGCCTGAGGACCAAGCAGTTCCGGACCGGTCGATGGGATATATGTCGGTGGGATATACGGGCAAGGCCGAATGGACCCTGAATACCGAAACGCTGCCCTATCGCGGAACCTCCGCTGGCGGCGGGTACTCGACCGTGGAGGACCTCGCGCGGTTTGCCGATGCGCTGTTGAACCACAAGCTGCTTAGCCCCGAATCCACGGAACTGCTGATTTCCGGTAAGGAGGAACTCGATTTCGGCTCCAGCTATGCGTATGGATTCGAAGATCGTCGAGACGATGCTGGGAACGGCTGGGTAGGCCACGGCGGTGGTGCACCGGGCATGAACGGTGATCTGAGGATCTACCCCAAGTCCGGATACGTGGTTGCAGTTCTGGCGAACATCGATCCGCCGGCGGCACAACGAATCTCGGAGTATCTCGACCCCCGGCTTCCGACGGACCGGTAGTCCAAGGCCCTGCTCTCAGGGTGAGCATGGCCTCAGGGTCAGATCCACGTTACGAAATGCCGACACCCTGGGACCTGAACTCTGGGTCGTAACGCTGACGCGCAGCCGACGACATTTCTTACGGACGTTGCGGAGGTCTCAGTTTCAACCACTCAAGAAAACGTCAAGAGGGCTGCGCGTAAATACAACTGGTCACCGATTGGTGGCGCGGCCTGTTGAAAGGAATGAAATGACCTTCTGGCGTGTACCTTCGTACCTCCTCGCTATCACACTCGTGATTGCTGCGTGCGCACGAAATGAGGGGATAGCCACCGATTCGACTCCGACCTCCGACCTCAGACCTGAGGCCGGTTGGTACACCCTGCGTTACGCGTCCGCGGTCGCCCCCCTGATTGTCCACTGCATGAACGAACTCGGCTGGGTGGCCACATATGACCCCCAACTCGGGGCCCTCCTTCCTGAGATTCCGTTGCCGCAGGCGTTGGAGCGTGACGAGGCGATTGGCTTTTGCGTCGCCGGTTCCCATACTCATCGCATGGCCTACCTCGACTGAAATGAAGTTGGACAGGCCCGGCTGTGTGGACGTCCGGGCTTGAGTGATCGACCGATGCCTTCATCGTTTCTCGAGCAATCCCGGGCCTGCGGCCCCGGCATTTGCCCTCGAGTCCCGCTACAGCACGTCGAGTGGTCCCTGAGACTCTCAAAGACACAACGCCGAGAGCTTGCGTCACGCGGTTAAAGCCCGCCTAGGTGAGTACCGCCCGGCGAGATCGTCTACCGAAGGCATGCCCGCACTGGGCTCTCAGGCACCCGCCAACGTCGTGCAGGTTTCTGGTTCCCGATAGAGGCGGCACTCGTCGGGCGTGAACTCCCTAGTCAAGCGGCTTTCGGCCAAAGTGACGAGGCGATCGACATCGAGGTAGAAACGGGCGATGTTGCCCTGTTCCGGATACAACAGATAGGAGCCGTCGGGCGAGAACACGACCACAGGGGGGTCGATCTCCGATCGGAACTCCACTATCAGCCGGTCGGACTTCAAGTCCCAAATCCGAACCAGACCGTCAGCCCCGGCGGTGGCAAGCAGACCGTCCGTGGTTATGGACGGCCGTAATGCCATTCCGGTGTGGACCTCCCGATTGAAGACCAGGGCAGCTGCCATCGGCTCCCCTCCGCCTACGGTTGCCATGTCGATCGCCCATACCGCGCTGTTCTTCTCCGACATCGGCATAGTTCCCATGCAGGCGGCCCTCCGTGACCTGGTCACCCGACGTGGACTAAACATCAGCGACAGCGCCCGCCTTTTCGCCGCGGTCGAAATGGGCATGGCCGACACCGCGGGTGCGGTCTGGGACGCCAAGTTCACCTATGGATGGTGGCGGCCAATCACCGCGATCTTGCTCGCCGAAGACGACGGCAATGACGCCACGGCGGGGGTCCCGGGATGGGAATCTCTTCTCGTGACGCCGCCGTACCCGGATTGGACCAGCGGCCTCTGCGGAAATATCGGCGTCCTCAGCACCACCCTCTCGCGGCTGAACGCAGACGGCGACGTCGACCTGCGTATCACGTCAACGGCTGCCGCCGAGACCCGCCATTACGACGATGCCACTGCCATGCAGCAGGACGCGATCGAAGCCCGCGTCTGGTCTGGCATCCACTTTCGCACGGCGGACGAAGTCGGCTGGGCGATGGGGACGCAAGTGGCGAACTGGACTCTCGACCACCACTTCGCGCCAACCAAGTAGCCCACGAATCTGAAGCCGGGCGGAACGATTTCCGCCCGGATTCATATCGGGTTCGTCCAGCACGAACCGGCTAGCCATCGATCAACATGGCTGACTTCTGAACGCCCGAGACGTCACCGACGAATTCGACGGCGTAGGGTTTCACCGGTAGCGCCCGGCTGGGCACATCGGGCGCCCCGAATCGGGAGGGACGAGATGGACTCCGCTCTGGAGCCGGTGGCGCGGACCCTTTTCCGGGCCGCTTTGCTCATTTTCCTTGTAACGATCGTCATTGGGATCCTGAACGGTCTCGACGTATGGGAGGTGCCCCGCACCTGGCTGCTGACCCACGTCCATGCGGGCACACTCGGGTGGATCACCCTGTCGGTCGTTGGCACTTCACTGCTCCTGTTCGGTGAAGGATCCGATGAGAGGGCCGTCGCCGCCGGTCGGAGGATGGCGATGGCGGCCCTGGCGGCCGTCGTTCTCTATGTGATCGCCTTTGCGGTCGGCTTCGGGATCTATCGGCCGATCGCCGGGACGCTGATGCTCGCTGTGGTCGTCTGGTTTCTCGTCTGGGTGGCGGGTCGCTACCGGGCGGTTCCCCGGACCACCCCCCGCTTGGCGATGCTTCTCGCCACGATCTCATTGACCCTTGGTGCGGTACTCGGAGTGCTGTTGGGCCTCTTCCTCGCCAATGGCTCTCTGCCCGGCCTGAGCACCGAGACGGCCGAGTCGCTGGCCGGCGCCCACCCAGAGTCGATGCTGATCGGCTATCTGATCCTCGCCGGTGTGGCGGTGACCGGCTGGCTGCTCGATGGACCCAACACCCGTGTGTCGCGGGTGGTGCCATGGGCACTTTTCGTTTCCGGTCTGCTCGTCATGACCGCGATAATCACCAACTTCGAGGCCCTCATCCAGGTGTCTACCTTGCTCGAAGTGGCGGGGATCGTCACGTTCCTCGTTCTGATGTGGTCGCGGATTAGACCGTCGGCTTGGAGCGGAGGGGGGGCTTCCGCCTTCGCCCGCCTATCGGTGGTCTTTTTGGCCATCGGAATCGGGCTGTTCTTCTACGTGGTCCAGCTCTTTCTATCCGGTCAGCTCGACCCGGAGTCCGGAGTGGGGAACTTCGGGGCACTGATCGCTTATGAACACGCCATGTTTGTCGGGGTGATGACCAACGCCCTCTTCGCGGTGGTGGCCACGACATCCCCCGAGCTGAAGATCCTCCCTGTGGTCTTATGGGGCGTCAATTTGGGTCTAATCGGATTTCTGATCGGGCTCACCACCGACTCCGCGATCATTAAACGGATCGCTTCCCCAGTGATGGGGGTAGCGCTGATTTACGGCATCTACCTGTTCCTCACGCGGCTCGGCTCTCGGTCACCCGCGACTTAGGAAGTCGTCGAATCTGTGGAACGAGCCGGACCGCCGAGTGGCGGTTGAGATTGAGCCGCCGTGGACGGGTCTTCCCCATAGAACTGTGAGGTCGACACCGACCATCGTCGAAAGAAGGACCGTTGTGGTGGAGGTGAGGGGATTTGAACCCCTGGCTTCCTCCGTGCGAGGGAGGCGCTCTGCCGGGCTGAGCTACACCCCCGGATTCAGAAATCGTAGAGGCTCTTTCGCGGTCGGCCAATGCCCGCGGGCTCGCCGGGGCATAGCTAGGCCCCGGGGGGTCTCTCAGCCAGTTCCTTTCGCAACCGTTCTTGGACGACCGTTGCCGTGAGATCGGCTCTAGATCTCTCGACCAGTGACCGCGCCACATCGGTGGTGCGGCGCAGGCCGTTGGTCATGCCATCCGGATAATCCAAACCGGCCAACAGATCGACGATCTCGTCCATAGCCACGAGACAACCTTCTGCGGGGGTGAGGTCGCCTTGGCGGAGCAGATCTAAGAGTCGGCGGCGGAGTTCACCGACGGTTTCGCCGAGACCGTGGAGATAGGGCACCGGGTCAAGACCAAGGTCTTCGGGCATCGGGATGGCGTCACCACGAAACAGAGCAGTGCACAAAGCCGCCTC
>JAICND010000203.1 GCA_025929005.1 Acidimicrobiia bacterium | reverse complement strand
TGTCATCGTCTGCCGCTACTTCCTGGAACTCTCCGAAGTCGAGACGAGTCGAGCGCTTGGTCTGGCTGTCGGAACCGTGAAGTCGAGGACCTCGCGAGCACTGGTAGCCATCCGGGCCGCTCTCGACATTTCTGGTGATAGCAATGAGTGAATTGGAGCTGAAGCTTCTTTCCCTGGGCCGCCAGGTCGAGTGGCCGCCGACCCGCGATCTTGCTGCCCGGGTCCAGCATCGCCTCGCCACGCCGCTGCCACCGCGACGCTCCCCCTGGTGGCGGCCGGTCCTGGTGGCGGGACTGGCGATCCTGGCCTTGACCCTGGGTCTGTCGCCGGGTGCTCGGGAGGCTGTTGCCCGCCTCCTCGGAGTCGTGGGCATTCGCATCGACACCGGGGTAGAGACGACCGTTCCGCCCACTGTCAGCCTGGGCCTTGGAAACGAAGTGAGTGCCGCCGAGGCCGGGACGCTGGTCGACTACGACATCCTGTCGCCCTCTAACTCAGTCTTGGGTGCTCCCGACGCCATCTACTACAACCACGAGCGTCTTGGTGGGCAGATCTCCCTCGTGTGGGTTCCGCGATCCAACCTGCCGGAAGCCGCCGACTCGGGAGTCGGCATGCTGATCAGCAGCTTCCGCGGCAACCTCGAGTCCAGTACCTACGCCAAAGAGCTCGACCCGTCTCGCAACCTCCTCCTGGATGTTGAGGTGCGCGGCAGGCCAGGTTTTTGGATCGAAGGGGAACCGCATGTCTTCCTCTTCGAGGACCCCAACGGTGGGATCCAGTTCGAGTCGATCCGGTTAGCCGGAAATGTTCTGCTCTGGGAAGAAAACGGAGTAACCATGAGGATCGAGTCGGCCTTGCCCAGGGAGGATGTCCTCCTCATCGCCGAGACCCTTGGTCCGCTGACCTACCCTGGAGTGGGTGAATAACCCGACCAACCGTCGGATCATCGGAGCCGCCGCTCTCGCCGTGGTGGTCGGAGGCGCCCTCCTCTACTGGAATGGTGAGGCCCCTACCGGCGGTGTCCTTCTGCGCTCAGGTGTGGTCCTGGCGGCTATTTGGTTCGCCTGGCCAGCTCTTGCCCGGGTCGACACCAGGTGGCTGCTCCCTGCTCTCCTCGCTCTGATTCTCATCGTGACTCGGCCATTGCTGCTCTTGTGGTTGCTCCCGCTGCTCGTGGTCCTCGGATTCCTGCGCCGCCGTCCGTCGTCAAGCAGGCGGAGGGGATGAGCCTGCTGCCGGTGTGGCAGCCGGCGACAGTGGACGAGGTGGAGAGGGCGCTGGGGGACCGATCTGAGCAACAGCTGGCAGTCCGCCTACGACAGGATCTCCTGGTGGGTTTGCCCAACAACGCCAAGGCGGCGCTCGGACGCACCGCCTGGACATTCCTGGTGGGCGGGTGGTCCGACCCCATCCTCGCTTCGTTGCCCGCGGCTTCTCGCGACCTGCAGATAGGACGCGAACTAGAGGAACTGACGTCACTGGGACTCACCGACCTGGTCGGTTACGTTCCGTTTGGGTGGGAGCCGCAGTTGGCGGCCCTCTTTGCCTCCAATGGCCTCGGGGTAGTGGCAGTCGGATCCGGGACGACGATGCCCCTTACCGCCACCGTCACCGACTACCTCGGCCAGGTGGTGCAGATCTGGCCCTTGCACGATCCTCCTCCTGCCCTGGTGACCGCCGATGGCCGGCCCAGCCGGACACAACTCCCCGTCGACCGGGAATGGGCTCGCACTATCGACGCCAATCCTGAAGCCAGCCTCCTATATCGCAAGATGCTGCGGCTGGCCACACGTTGGCCCGACAGACCTCCCGCTGAGGCAGTCGACTTGCTCCTCGAGGCCCAGGCCTCCACCTGGTACTTGACCTCCACGGATCGGACCCGGGCCCACACGGCACTCACTCTGGCGAGGCGTCGTCTCGACCAGGAGCGCCGCCTGGGAGCCGACTGGACCAAGGTGTCACAACTCGACTGGGACGCCGACGGCGTGGGCGAAGTACAGGTCGAGAATCGCGATCTTTCGATCGTGGTCGACCCGGTCGAGGGTCTGATAAAGACCGTCGACTTGAAGACCACAGGACGACCCATCTCGTACCTGCCCGGCGAGCCCCCGTGGCGAATCGGCCGTGTTTTGAGCGACGGCACTCCCACCCGGCTTCCTTTCGAACTCGACGCAGTTGAGGAGGCACGCGACCAGATCACCCTTCGCATGAGCCATCCGGATCTGAAGGTGGACCTGGGTATCCGAGACACCGACCTGACTTTCGACTATCGCCCCGAATCTGGTCTCGCCTACGACCGCCTCGGACCCGAACTGGTGCTTGCGTTTGATCATCCCGTGCGCATGCGGGTCGATGGCGGCTCCTGGCTCGACATCGGTGAACCCGACGCCTTTCCCGGTCACAGGTTCCGGTTCGATGACGGACGTAGCCAGGTGCTGGTGAGCCTGGCCCAGCCAGGAGATCTCTTCGTCACCGGTGCCGACCATGGAGTGGTGGTCTGGGTCAACTGGCCGGTCAACCCCGGCGAGTACCGGGCGACGGTCTCCCTCACAGGCTGAGAACCAAAGTGGGGCCTCCTGCGTCTTCGAGCAATGAGGAGGATTCGGAGCTGACCGGTGTCGACACGGGCGAACAGCCGATCGTTCGATTGCAGCACGCTTCTTTTGAGGCGTTCTACCGGACCCAACGCAGTCAGGTGATGCGGGCCTTGGCCCTCACTCTGGGTGATCGTGACCTGGCCGCCGACGCCACCGACGAAGCGATGGCGCGGGCGTTCCAACACTGGCGTTCTGTTCAAGGTTTCGACAACCAACCCGGATGGGCATATCGAGTGGGGCTCAACTGGGCGCGATCCCGGATCCGCAAGCGGAAACGAGAGGTTCTCACCGACACGTTCCCCCAAAGCTCGGTGGAGGTCCGCATGAGTGATCCCGACCTCGATCGGGCCGTCAGGGGGCTGCCGATGGAGACGAGAGCTGTGGTGATTCTCCGCCACTATCTCGACTGGAGCACTGACGAGGTCGCCCGGGCTTTAGGTATTCGCCCGGGCACCGTGAAGAGCCGCCTTCATCGGGCAATGAGCGATTTACGAAACGAGTTGGAGACAAGACCATGAAGATCGAAGAGCGTCTCCGGCGCCAACTTCACGACACCGCCGAACTGGTCCCCATTCGACCGGAGGACTACGAACAGGTGGTTCGTCGCGGTCGACAACGGAAGATGATGTCGATGGTGGGCGGTGCCGCCGCCGCGGTCGTCAGCGTCGTGGCGGTCATCGGCGTCCTTACCTTCAACAACCCCTCAAAGGGTCCGGTGGGTGGGTCGACCAGCACGACCCTTCCAGCCGTAACAACCACAACGGTCGCGCCTGTGCCTGCGAATCCCATCTCCAACGTCGTTACAGCCGGGCCAGAGGGCATCACTATCCACGACATCGTGACCGGTGACGTCTCACCGCTCGTAAGTGATCTCTATTACGAGACCATTTCCTGGGCGGTGGACGATGGCGTCGGCGGTCTGATTTTCGCCCACGAGATCACTCCCCTGCCTTGGGCACAGGGTTCGATCATGTGGCTGCCGGCTGGGGAGACGAGGCCCCGGCCCCTTGTGGCACCGGGATTGGGCGAGTTGATGGTGCCGCTCGAGATGGTCGATGGCGAGCAAACGCTAATTCTCCGCTACGACACTCTGAACGGTTCTGAGATCCGGGCGCTCGACCTCAACACCTCCGCCTCCTACCCGGTGGTGCCCGCCGCAGATGTGTTGATCGATGCAGCGGTCGATGACAACATCGTTGTCGTCGTCACAGGCGGTGACTGCAACACCCTCGAGTTCTACTTTGTCACAGGCGGACGGTATGAGGACTTTTCGCCGCTGGAAGGAGAGTGCCTCCCCTCGATCAACGCTGTCGGGATGGCGGATGGGTTCCTCTACACCATTGAGGACTCTGACAGTGGTCGAGAACTCGTCGTAAGGCACCTGGCCTCTGGCGATGCCGTTGAGTCCAAGGACATCCGAGAAGCCTGGGACCTCCAAGTGGCTGCCGACGGCACTGTCGCCTATGGCGGCAAGACCGTCACGGTCGGGCGGTTCATGGAAGGCTCCTTTGAGCCCATCTTTGAAGCCCCCAATAGCTCGACCTTCACCTTGACCGGAAGCCTCACTCTCGCGGGCGCTTCGCTGGGATCAGGGG
>JAICND010000344.1 GCA_025929005.1 Acidimicrobiia bacterium | reverse complement strand
TGGGTCTGGGTGATAAAAGAGTGGTTTGCGGGTGATCAAGAAGGCCTCGTCGTTCCACCAGATCTGTCCGTGACGCTCCATCACGGCGCGGGTCGCATCCAGATAACGGCCCGTCGCCGTGGCTTCCGCCAGGCGCTTCTCGTCGATTTGGGCCACGTAGGTGGCAGCATTCCACGCCGCCACCACCGATGACGTTCCAATGTGCTCGGTCTCGACCGATGGCATCGTGTGGAGTCGGAATTGGAAGACCGAGTCATCCTCTGCGAGAGCCGGGTAGATGAGACCGTCGTCATGAGCCAGTTGTCTTTGCGCCTCGGCCAGGATCACTGACCTCCGAAATGGAAAGGGATCTTCGTCGGGCCACACACCTCGGATTATCTCAAGACCCGGATCATCGCCGCGGGCCTGTATGCCCACCAGCCGACCTCCGGGAGCGAGGCTGGTCGCCAGCGGCACCAAGACGGTCTTGACTTTGCGGGCCACCGGGGTACGAGCTCGATAAGCCTGGGAGGCCACCACCAGGTCGTACCTGAGTTCGGTCTGTCCGGGCCGCGGTATCAATGGATCGACCAGAAACTCCCGGTCCTGGCGATAGAGAACGAGAGCCGCCGGATGAACGTTGAGAGGGTTGCCGGTGATCGGACTGGTTGTCACCTCCCAGTCGACGGCGAGTTGCGGATAGAGGCTCTCGATCTGATCGGTGAACTCGCGGGTGGTGGAGCCTGTCAGGGGAACCCGTCGCAAGATCAGATCGGTGGCGGTCAAAGAAGGCGCGTCGCGGAAGGGAAGGTTGGTGACGACGAACACCATCTCCGGATGCTCGAGGAAGCGGTCGGGCAGACGGGCCAGAGCCTGACGAACGTCTTCGATACTGATCTCCTTGGCTACCACCAGCCACGGGATAAACGGAAAACGTTGATGCATGCGACGCATGAAGTGGGTGAGCAGCGCACCGTCTCCCATACCGGCGTCAAAGACCCGGAGTCCGGGGTGGGAAACGACGATGTGATCGAGTTCGGCTCCTACTCGATCTGCCACCACCGACTTCTCATCGGTGGCATTGACAAACATCGTGTAGGCAGCACGGGTGTCAAAGAAGCGGGCGGTCTCGGCCGACACGACCCCAGTATCGTTCGCTCAGGCCAGGGGGATCACATCGAAAGAGTCGGCTCCGACGACCACGACCGCAGCCGCCGTTGTGACTGCGGCAAGGGCGGCCACTATTTCCGCAGCGCGTGCCTGGTCGACAACTCCAACTCCGTCGGTTCGACGGAGCAAACGAGCCTTATGAACCATTCCCGGAAGCGGCCCCGGATCGGCCGCGATCACGGTCACCGTCATTTCCCTGGCTTCGATTGGTTCTGAAGCGGGTTCGGCCCGGCGTGGCCTGATGCGGGCGAAGTACCACGTCATGAGGCCTGTCACCGCGGTCAGTGGTACCGACCACGTCAGGACGTCACCGATGTCAGCGTTGCTGCCTAGCACTGCCCGCAACAGCGAGTAGACGACGGCTATGAGTCCACCGACCGCCGTCACAGCCGAGCCCGTAAGCAGCCCCACAATTGCTATCCGGCGCGGTGTGGACCGGGACTCGGCCGGCTCATGGGCCAGACGTTGGGCAGGCAGCCAGTAAACCGCCAGGACGGTCACCGACACGATCACGGCTACTAGAGCAGCTAATACCGTGCGGGCTCCCGTTCCGGCCACCGAGCCCTCGGTCAGGTTGTCGATCAGGTTGACAATCAGAGTGACGAGAGAGGCCCCCCCGACCACAAACGCTGCCGATGAGAAGAGGTAAGCCAAAACGCGCACTGGCGCTGTGCGAACCCTCCCGAGCAAGCCACGATGGTGCCAGTAGGCGAGTCCCGCCGTCACCGCCAAAGCAATTTGGAGCGGGAACGGTGAAGCGGTTTCACGGGGCGGCGCCAGGTCAAATGCCCGCACCAGGATCGAGTACAAGAGGCCGCCTGCCGCTGAGACACCGACGAACCAAGCCACGATGGCCACCAAAGTCGCATAGCCCTGCCGCTCGGTGGAAGGGGTTCGGAAAACGTCGCGGAACCAGAACCACCACACATAAGGCATACCAACCGCGAGCAACACGAGCCCAACTATGACGCCGTCCCAAACCCTGGACCCCGCTACCACCGTTCCGGCCTGGAATAGGGCAGCGAGAGTCGATCGCAGCAGGATCACCAATCCCGCAGCCCCAAGCCCCAAACCGAGGAGGCTTCCTGCCAGTGATCGAATGATGTCGAGACTTGCCCCCCGGATTCGAACGCGTTCGTGAAGCAGCCAGGCCGCGCCGAAAGCAACGAGGTCGGCAAGAGCCACTCCCGACAGTTGTTCTTGCCCCACCACCCATAGGAGGACCCGAACTGTCGAAACGGCTACGACGGCCATGCTGTATGCCGTAACAACCGACACATAGAGCGCTCGGGCCGGCCGATCCCCGACCACTTGTTGTGTTTCAAGCCGCCGCCACAAGAGAAAGGCAACTACCCCTGAGACGATCAACGTCGACAGCGAAAGAGCCAGGTCGTCGGTCACGCGGAGGATCACGTCCTGGCCAGGGAGGATCAACTCGACCAGCGACGAAAAGGCGTTGGTCGCCACAAGGGTGGCGACGGCGAGGATCAGATACACGAGGATCTCGGCCGGAGAACCGCCAGACCCTGATGGCCGGCGTCGGGTCAAGAGGATCACAGGAATCGCGACCAGTACGACCACGAGGAGGAGCACACTTATAACGGCCATGGTTCAGACCTCACAGAAGAAGGGCCAGGGAAGCCGGCTGATCACGGGCCGGCCGTTTTCACGT
>JAICND010000463.1 GCA_025929005.1 Acidimicrobiia bacterium | reverse complement strand
GGCACCGACTATGACGGCATGGGACGCTCCCTCGAGAGCGTTGATGATTCGGCGGCTGTCCTCGAACGATCTCAGGTAATGAACGTGCGGCAGGTCGCCACCTTTGAGCGGAAGGCGTATCGGTTCGGCCCCGGGAGCGAGGAGGAGGGCTCCGTACGAGATGTTCTTTCCGTCGTCGAGTTCGATCCGACCCTCTGCCGGGTCAATGCGCACGACTTGACGATCGACCACTAGATCGATGTCTTGGTCGGTGTAGAAGTCGCTGCTCCGGAGTGGCATCCACTCTTCGGGCGCAGTGCCGGCCAGATAGTCCTTGGACAGGTTGGGTCGGTCAACTGGAGCTTCTTGCCCAATGAGCGTGATCGGGTTGGTGTATCCATACCGTCGGAGGGTCTCGGCCGCGACGGCACCGGCCGCTCCGGCACCGACGATCACCACCGACTCGGGGTTCGCGACCGGAGTCCGCACCACCTTCGGCGCTTCCACAGGTCCCCTCACATAGACGCGCCCGTCCCGTTCGGTTGCCTGGTAGGTCGGGACCGGGTTGAGGGCTGGGGCTCCGACTGCTTCCCCAGTGTCGATATCGAAGACGGCGTGATGCCAGGGGCAGTGGATTCGCTCTCCGTCAAACAAACCCTCACCGAGTGGGCCCCCGTAATGAGTGCATCGGCCTCCCACCGCTCGCAGCCCCGCCGCGGTCCGGAGCACGATCACAGGTTTGCCGTCTACATGACCAACGGCGGGCATCTGGTCTCCGACCGCGCCGGAGTCGATGCCTTCTTGGCTGAGATCAGGTCCCTTGAGTTTGGTTTCTCCGGCCATCTAACCGCCGAGGTGCTCGAGGAGAAACTCGACCGTGCGTGCGTAGGCGAGTTCGGTCGCGGCGGCGTCGAACTCGGGTCGGTCAGGTTCCATGAACCAGTGCCTGGTTCCGGCGTACACGTGTGCAGTGCCGTTGTCTGCCACCAGGGTGGCGTCGATGTAGGGGTCCTGCTCGGCGAAGTGGCCCAGATACGAAGCTCCCCCCGGCCCCTCGAAGACATCGCTGTAGATCGACACAAAGGCGGCGACATCTGATCGGGCAGCGGCGATGTGGCTCCCGTACCAACCACCAAAACTGAGAGCGATGATCCCGGCTCGTTCGCCGCGGGAATCAGGATGCGACAACAGATGATCGAGCGTTGCCCGGACGCGAGCCATGATGCGGTCCGGATTCAGTCCATCGGGCCGGCCCTCGCCTTGCTCGATCGAGGTCGTGAAACTCTCGGCGTCCTCAATCGTGGTGAGAACCGTGCCATCGAACAGGTCCGGCGCCAAGACCGTGAACCCATCACGGGCCAGTCGGTCGGCGAATTCGCGGATCGTCTCGTTCAGACCCCACCAGGCGTGGAGCAACAGGATCGGCGGTCCCGGAGAGGTAAGGGCGGGTGCGAGGTAGGCATCGGTGACGCCCGCCTCGTCATGGATGAGTGTCTTCTCGCCCATTCGCCGAGGTTAGCCGTACGGCTCAAACCACCCATGGGGGAGTCGGCGATCAAGTTGTTCACGGTCCGGCTTTAACTGCAAGACCCCGACCATCAATACAGTGGAGAAGTTGAGCCAGGAACTTTCCGACCTTGGTACGGCCCTGAGACGTCGGGTCGTCACGGCACCCGATCGCGCCAAAGCTGATCGGGCCGAACAGCTCCGTCGTCACGTCGCTGAGTATCTACTGCCGCGGGCGTCCGATCTTTCCGCCCCGGTGACGGTGGTGTTATTGGGGTCAACCGGAGTGGGCAAGTCGAGCCTGTTCAACGCCATCGCCGGAGGCCGACTGTCTGAATCTGGTCTGATCCGCCCCACCACCCGGCGCCCGGTGGCGCTGGTTCATCCGCGGGACGCTCACTCGGTTGGTAATGGCGGACCGCTTCGGGGGTTTTCCGCTGGTCAACAGCTGGAAGTACACGTCGACCCGCGGATCTCACCCGGTGTGATGGTGATCGATGCCCCCGACTTCGACAGTGTTGAGCGGTCCAACCGCGAGCTCG
>JAICND010000079.1 GCA_025929005.1 Acidimicrobiia bacterium | reverse complement strand
CCTGGTGATGACTCCGTAGCAGTCAAATCCGGACATGGTCCTGGAGCTCAGAGCTGGCCTCGCACAACAGAGAGCCGCCACTCACCGGGTACTTCCAGGACGTTATCTTCGTCGGCTGGAGGGTGCGCTCCCCGCAGACCAACGGCCGCGATTACGGCCCGGGTGGTCTCGTGAGGAAGTCGATTAATGCTGCGGCTGCATCTTCAAGGTGTGCTGTGAGGACATTGCAGGCTGCGTCCGTCTGCTCTCTCCTGCAGTGTTCGAGCAGGACGGAGTCTTGCTCGTCTGAACGCTCTTCGCCGCCGAGGTTCTGCGTGTACAGCAGTACGTACGGGGCCACAGCCGCATGAAGTATCTCGGCGATGGCCAGCCCTCGGGTCCAGCCACTTCTCCGATAGAGGGCATGATGAAAGCCCAGTTCGCCTCGGTCACCGACACACGCCCGCCCGCCAGGGCCCGCCTATGCCGGGGCACCCGGACTTGGCTAAGACCTCCGTCGGCGCACTCAGCTGACTTCGCAACTAGGTGGGATGGTTGGACAAAAACAAAGGATGATCCCATCGCGCTTTAAGCACTGAGGCAATCGTCGACCAGTTCTTCGAGTTGAGTTTGGAGGGCGGCCGAGGCGAGGATGGTGATAGCGATGGGCTCGCGGTCACCGACCGCAATCCACACTCGAAAGGCGTAACCGTCCGGCGCCTGTGAGACGGCGTGGACATCACATCGGATTAGGACCATGTCCACCGGCACCCGTACCGGATCCGCATCGGGTTCGAGAATCGCCAGCGGCGGTTCCCGCTCGGGGCGCGGCTGCATGCCGAAGAGAATCATCCCCCCCACCGCCTCCACCACTACCGCTTCCTCGCCATCCATATGGGTAAAGACCAGTTCGGCTCGTATCGTCGCGCCTTCCCGGATCCATTGCGCACCGAATGTCACTGCGACCGCCCGCCTTACGGCGGCCTCGTTGCATTCGAACTCGCGGATACGGTCGAGGGGCTCCGGGTCGAGCGGAGATTGAATGCTGATCGGGTCGGCACCATCGATGGAAACGTCCATCAGAACCATCGCGTCTAGCTGCTGGCCCGACTCACAGCCCGCCAGTGGACCGAAGTCGGCCTTGACGGCGACCGTCGACCCGGGTCCGATGAGCGAGTGCTTGGTCTCGGCCGATAAAGGCTCGAAATGATCCGCAAGGAGGGCAATCGAGGTGACCACGATCTGTGTCGGTCCCTCATTGGTGGTCAGCACATCCAGCCTGCGCCTCCCCACGCTGTGGCGGGGCGAATAGCGAACCTCGAAACTAAGCCACTCCGGGGCATCGACCAGCTCCGTTGTGGTCGAAACAACAGCGGCGGAATCCGTAGGTGCCACCTCGATAGGCACCTGGCATGCGGACACCAGCACAATGGCCGCAGCTGACCCGGCCCACCATGGGCGGTGCCTACCCAAGGACACGCACCATATGGATGTCGTCGGGCTCTCTGGCCCACAGATCGGGCAGAGGATCGGTCAGCTCGAATCCTCGCGACCGGTAAAACCCGACGGCTGAGTCGCTGGGCACCGACGAGACGTAGATCGCGGTCGCATTCCGATTCACAGCAAGCCTCTCGACTTCGTCCATGAGGATGCTGGCAACTCCGCTTCGTCGATAAGGACGGCTCACGAGTAGGAGCGCCAGTTGATGAACTCCCGGAGCGACCTCGTCACCAAGCAGCGCTATTCCAGCCAACCGGTCTTCGTCGAAGGCGCCCAGGAGCACGCCGCCGGCGTCAATCACCGGCTGCCATTCATGCACCAACTGCTGGACGCTGTGGTGCTCGCCTTCGGCAAAGAAGTTAGGCACCGGGTCAACGACCTCCTCGGCCACGAGCTCTTCTCCCGCCATCCGGTAATGGATGCGGACGTCCTCCGATCGGTCGATTTCGCTGAACCTGTCGAGGCCGTCTCTACCGAGTCGCTCAATGACAACGGGCATACCGGGATGCTATTGCCCACCATCTCCTTGCCATTAGACCTCCCCTACCCTGTTCATGCCATGGCTTCGGACCAGTTGAGCCCACGGTGGTACTACTGCCTCGATCACAAACGGGTGGAGCCACGCGACGGGTGTCGTGCCGAGGTCCGCCTGGGGCCATACGACACCCGCCAGGAGGCCGCCCGGGCCCTGGAGAAGGTCGCTGAGCGAAACGCCGAGTGGGACAACGATCCGGCCTGGAACGACGAGGACGATGCCTGACCGCCTCTCTTCCGTCCATGTGACCGATCCGTTTTCTCTCGCCGCGAAGGCGGCTCAGCAGCTCGCCAACTTTACGAAGAAGCCCCACCACGACGTCTATGTCGCTCTCGGTTCGGGTTGGGCAGCCGCCGCCGACCTCTTGCCGCGAGGCCAAGACATCGCTATGGACTCGCTGACCGGGTTCGCCGCACCAACAGCCATTGGTCACCGCAACACTTTGCGTTCACTCGAACTCAAAGGTCGTAACGTCCTCTTTGGTCTGGGAAGGGTCCATCTCTACGAGGGTCACGGCCCGTTGGCTGTGGTGCATCCCATTCGGACCGCGGTTGCCGCCGGGTGTCGGATTGTCGTATTGACCAATGCCTGCGGATCGATCCGAACCGACTGGCCGGTGGGTGCACCGGTGGTTCTCGCCGATCACATCAACTTCACCGGTGCATCCCCCATGCCAGGCGGGAATCCTCCTCCTCCCTGGCCGAGCCGATTCGTCCCGCTCACCGATCTCTACAGCCCGCGACTACGGGCGCTCGTTCGCTCTCTCGATCCGGAGATCCCCGAAGGGGTGTACGTAGGGTTCCACGGTCCCGAGTTCGAGACCCCCGCCGAGGTGAGGATGGCGCGGGCCTGGGGAGGAGACCTGGTTGGGATGTCGACCGTTCTCGAAGCGATCGCCGCCCATCACATGGGGGCAGAGGTCCTCGGTCTCAGTCTTGTGACCAACATCGCCGCCGGGTTGACAGATACGCCTCTCGACGCCGACCACGTCATAGAAGTCGCTGGCAAATCGGCTCCGCGAGCGGCTGACCTGCTCAGGCGTACCTTGGCTGCTCTCTAGATCACCGAACCGGGATCGGTGTTGGCTCCACAGACCAGCGCCACCACCTTCTCTCCGCCTTCCGGCTGATACTTGCCGGTCAAGAGCGCCGCCACGGTGGTGGCCGCACCGGGCTCGGCAATGAGCCGGGTCTCGTTCCACAACCAACTCTGCGCTGCCCTCACCTCGTCGTCGCTGACGAGGATCGAGCCCCCGACCCACTGCGAGATCGCATCCCAGGGAATGTCGCCGATGCGGTTCGATCCCAGCGAACTCACCGCCAAACCGGAGACCTCAACCTCGATCGGCCGACCGGCGGCAATGGCTGCATTCATGGACGGAGTCCCTTCTGTTTCCACCCCGACCACTTTGGCATCACCTCGGAACCATGACGAGATTCCCCCGATCAGACCGCCACCTCCGACCGCCACCAGCACTGTCGTCGCATTCGGCACCTGGCGGGCGATCTCCATCCCGCAGGTACCCGCTCCCGCCACCACCTCAGGCAGGTCGTACGCATGGGCCTCCAAACCACCAGATTCGGTGGCGAATTCACGGCTAGCGGCCAGGGCATGGTGATAGACGCCTGGGATCACATGAACCTTGGCCCCGTAGGCAGAGATCCGGCCGATCTTCTCGGGGGGCGAGGAGTCGGGGACGAAGAGGTCGGCGCCGATGCCAAGCTCCCGGGCGGCGTGGGCGATGGCCAGGGCAAAGTTGCCTCCGGAGGCCGCGACGACCCGTTGGGGCCGCTTCGGGGCGGCGAGGAGGTTGAAGGCTCCGCGCACCTTGAACGTTCCGGTGGGCTGCAGGAGATCGAGCTTTAGCACGATGCCGTCGGGCACCGCACCACCGGCATGGTCGAGCTCGAGGATCGGGGTGCGGCGGACATGGCCCGAAATCCGGGCGGCCGCCGCAACTATGTCTTCTCTGGTCGGTGCCGGCATAGTGGCACGCTAGAGGGTTCTAGTTTGACCGTCGTGCAAGACGATCTACTCGCCGCCGGTCGCCTTCTGAGAGAAGGCAGGATCCTCGCTTTTACCGGAGCAGGAATCTCAACCGAGTCCGGGATTCCCGATTTCCGCGGGCCCGACGGCGTGTGGACCCGTCTCGATCCGGCCGACTTTCACATAAGCCGATTCGTGGCCGATCCCGAAATCCGAAAACGCGGTTGGGCCCTGCACCAGCAGGGGCAACTGTGGGGAGCCCGCTCCCAGGTTCGCCCCAACCGCGGGCATCTCGCCCTCGTCGACTTGTGGCGGGAAGGTCGGCTGGTCGGTTGTGTGACCCAGAACATCGACGGTTTGCACCAGGCGGCGGGCTTGCCTGACGAAGCGGTCGCCGAGCTGCACGGCAACACCCGTAGGGCCCGCTGCCTCCGGTGTGAACAGACGTGGCCGACCGAAACCGTACTCGAGTGGGTAGATGCCGGCGCGGCCGATCCTTCCTGCCCGAACTGCGGCGGGATCGTCAAGACAGCCACGGTGATGTTTGGTGAGATGCTGCCGCAGCGGGAGATGGAGCGGGCCTGGGAGATGGCGAGTACCGCCAGCGCGGTCCTGGCGATCGGCTCGACCTTGTCGGTGTGGCCGGCGGCTGAGATTCCCGCCCGGTTGGCCGCCGATGGACGGCCACTTGTCATCGTCAATCAGGGCCCCACCGAAATGGACCATGTAGCCACGATCCGACTCGAGGGGGCAGCCGGCGTGATCCTGCCCCGGTTGGTGGAAATTGCGGAAGGTATGTGAAGACGTCCGTTTACCGTCATCGCCATGACCGCCGAACTAAGGCCGGCCACCGCGGCCGATCTCGTTGAGATCCATCAAGTGAATCGCCGGGCTGAACAGCACGACAGTATCCCCATGGTCACTCCGCTTGAAGAGTTCGTCGATTGGCTCGATGACCCTCACCTGGAACTGGCCAACGACACCCGTGTTGCGGTCGTGGACGGCGCTGTGGTGGGCTATGCGAGAGTGTGGCACCGCCCATCAGGGGAACGAGAGGAGCGCGTATTCGTGGTCGGTGGAGTCGACCCGGAGTTTCGGAGGCGCGGGATCGGTACTCTGCTGATGGAGTGGCTGTTGGGGCGGGCCAGCGAGATCCTCCGGGCCGTCCCCAACCAACTACCGCGCTATATCCGGAGCATGGCCTTCGATTTCGAAGAGTCGGCGATCCGCCTCTACGAGCGTCATGGCATGAAGCCGGTCCGCTACCACGACGAACTGTTGCGAGACCTTATCGATCTCCCGGACCTTGTGGTCCCCACGGGGGTCGAGATCATCGTTTGGGATTCGGATCGGTCCGAGGAGGCGCGGATCGCCCAAAACGCCGCGTTCGCCGACCATTGGGGCAGCACTCCACGTGACCGCGAGGCCTGGCAGCATGACCTGACCGGCTTTGGCATCCGCCTTGACCTGTCCCATCTGGCGACGGCCGACGGTGAGGTGATCGGGGTATGCCGCAACTCCCACTTTCCGAGCGACCAGGCCGTGACGGGACGATTGGACGGATGGATCGACCAACTCAGCGTCGTCCGATCGCATCGTCGGCGCGGAGTGGCGTCGGCCCTGATAACCGCTTCGCTTCGGTCGTTCCAGGAAGCAGAGTTCACCCACGCCGTCCTGGGGGTCGACAGCGAGAACCCGACCGGGGCTTACAGACTCTACGAGCGCCTTGGTTTTCGCCCCAACCACAGATCGGTCATGCACCAACTCGAGCTCTGAGTCACAAGCCATCACCCCCGGGTAGCCTTTGCTCACCATGTCGTATCGAGTGCCTTTGCAGGACATCGACTTTGTCCTCAACCATGTCGTTGACCTTCCGGCCGTGGCCAAACTCAACGGATTCCAGCACGCTGACCCTGAGACCGTCCGCGCTCTGCTGGCCGAAGCGAGCCGGTTTTTCCAGGACGTGATCGCCCCCCTCAACCGGATTGGCGACCAACAGGGGAGTCGCCTCCTCGAGGACGGCACCGTCCGCACTCCAGACGGATTTCGCCAGGCCTACGCCAAGTTTGTCGAAGCCGGGTGGGGCGGAGCTCATATCTCTGAGGAGTGGGGCGGAGGAGGCCTGCCCTACACGGTCGGGATAGTCATCCAGGAGATGTTCAAGACCGCCAACATGGCATTCGCCCTCTGTCCGCTGCTGACCCACTCGGGGATCGAAGCCCTGCGCGAACACGGCTCCCCCGAACAAAAGGCGACCTACCTCGAGAAGCTCGTCACCGGCACCTGGACCGGGACCATGTGCCTGACCGAACCGCATGCTGGTTCCGACGTCGGCGCCCTCTCCACCAGGGCAGAGCCGCAGGACGATGGCAGCTATCGGCTGTTCGGCCAGAAGATCTTCATCACCTGGGGGGACCACGACCTCACCGAGAACATCATCCATTTGGTGCTGGCCCGCACCCCGGGGTCGCCGCCCGGCACCAAGGGCATCTCGATGTTCATCGTCCCCAAGTTCGTGCCGGATGCAGATGGTCGTCCGGGGGTTCGCAATGATTTCAAGGTGGTGTCTCTAGAACACAAGCTCGGAATCCACGCTTCGCCGACCTGCGTGCTCGCTCTAGGGGACGGGGGCGAGGGAGCAGTTGGCTACCTCATTGGCGAGGAGCACGAGGGGATGCGGTACATGTTCACGATGATGAACACGGCGCGTTTGGGGGTGGGTCTGGAAGGCCTGGCCATAGGAGAAGGGGCATATCAAAAGGCGCTCGCCTTCGCCGGGGAACGTCGCCAGGGACGAGCACTGGGTGAGGCATCGGCCGAAAGCGCCCTCATCATCGAACATCCCGACGTCCGCCGGATGCTGACCACGATGAAGGCCAACAACGAAGCGATGCGATGCCTGTTCTACGCCGCCGCCCGCATTGCCGACTTCTCACACCATGCCGAAAGCTCCGAAGAGCGCGAGCGCAATGGTGAGCTGCTGT
>JAICND010000021.1 GCA_025929005.1 Acidimicrobiia bacterium | reverse complement strand
ATCGTGGCAACGCCGTCGTTGTCGGTCCGGTACCGGCCCCGACCCCTGAGTTCGCCAGCGCTCGCGCGTGTTTCGAAGCCCCCCACGGGCACGAACGCAACGTCTCGGCCGCGATACGCAATCTCTACAAGCTCGCTTCCGAGGAAGGTGACGTGGAGAGCTTCACCCTGCTCGAGTGGTTCCTCAACGAACAGGTCGAGGAGGAGTCCACCGTCGAGAAGATTCTTGGCCAGCTCGGCCACGTCGGTGCCGATGGCCCGGCTCTGCTGCTGCTCGATCGGGAGCTGGGTGCGCGGACGCTGTCTCCCCTACCGGGTGGCTGAGCTCCGACTGGCAGTCGGCGCCGCCCTCACATAGCTTCGCGGCAATGGACGGCCTGCTTGCAGTCATCGCCGGTCTGATCTCGACCGCTTTCACGGTTGATCTAGCCCTGGCTTACAGACGGCGACCCCGGCCCCACACCGCGGCCTACGCAGTCGGAATGGGGATGTTTGCGGTCGCGACGTGGGCTCTGGCCTTCGGTTTGACATTCGGTTGGAACGGAGCCTCGTATCGGGCCTTCTTCCTCTTTGGAGCAATTCTTAACATCCCTTACCTCGCCCTCGGATCCATGTACCTGGTGGTGGGAACCCGGGCTGGAACTGTGATGTTCATCATTGTTGGAGCGATCAGCGCCATTTCGGTGACGCTGACCACGACGGTCGATTTCGCCGCCGCTCTGCCCGCAGGTGGCATCCCTCACGACATCTTCCCCCCGATCAGTGATGGATTCGGTCCCCGGCTACTGGCAGCCATCGGCGGGGGGACGGGAGCCACGGTCATCATCGTGCTGTCGGTGGTCAGCATCTTCCGCTTCTGGAAGTCGAACCGCCGTCTCGTAACGGGCAACATCCTGATCACAGCCGGCACGCTGGCAGCGGGAGGGGGAGGCACGGGGCTGGCGATTGGAGAGAGTGCAGCCTTTGCGCTTTCCCTACTGGTGGCAGCCGCGTTGATCTGGGCCGGCTATCGGCTGGCCACCGGGGCCCGCCGGGACATGGCCCCTTCAGGTGCCTAAAGCTAGGAGCGCCACACCGGCGGCTATCACCACCGACGCCACCACCCGGCTCCGTGACACTCGTTCCTGAAGGAACCACCAACCCCCCAACGTGGCGAAGAGGACCCCGGTTTCACGGGCGGCGGCGACGAGCGACAGCGACGCCGTCAGCGAGGCAGCAAGGAGCAGACCGTAGGAGATGAGCGAGGCCGCCCCGGCAAAAAGGTGGCGCTTCCACTCCAGCCGGAGAGCGTCCTTGATGTTGCCGAGGCCCCTCATCGAAAGCACCAGGGGCATCAGCAGAACTCCCGTTACCGCGTACAGGAACGCCGTATAGGCCAGGGTGCTGTCAGCCTGCCGGACCCCTGTGCCATCGATCGTGATGTAGGTGGCGATGAGGACACCGGTGAGCAGCGACCAGCGGACCCCGTGATGTGTCTCGGCACTGAGACCGATCCCGATGACCCCGCCGCAGATGAGGGCCAGGGCTACCCATCCAATGCCAGTGGCGGGTGTGCTCAACCCGACCAACCCTCCCAACGCAATCAGCAGGGGGGCGGTGCCGCGGGCCAGGGGGTAGACGAACGACAGATCCGCCTGGTCGTAGGCCGAGGCGAGCGAATACAGATAGGCGACCTGCACCATCCCCGACGCAACCACGTACTCCCAAGCCTCCAGCGGTAGGCCGGTCCAGATAAGAACGGGAATGAATGCCATCGCGACCAGGACCACCTGCGCCGCCGCCGCCACCAGACGATCGCTGCTCGACTTGACGAGGAGGTTCCACGAGGCATGGAGAAGGGCCGCAGCGAGTACGGCAACGAGGGCGGAGACCGGCATCGACCGAGGACCGTAGTGTCCACCCATGATCGGAGTGGTGCTGGCGGGAGGTCAGAGCCGCCGGATGGGACGAGACAAAGCCTTGGTCGAGATTGCGGGCACGCCGATGATCGAATGGGTCTCGAGGGCTTTGGGTGTGGTATCAGATCGAGTCGTAGTGGCGGGAAGATCCGGGGGTTGGGCTGGTCATCATGGGCTCGTCGATCCCCCCGGGCTGGGCGGTCCGCTGGCCGGCATCTTGGCCGCCCTAGGCCTTGGGGAAGACATCCTGGTGGTGGCAGTGGATCAACCCTGGGTTCGAACCGAGACTCTCCGAGTGCTGGCAGGAATGGAAGGGACCGTGGTGCCGATGGACGGCGGAGTTCGCCAGGTGACCTGCGCCCGGTATTCGGTGGGCATCACTGTGGCCGCCAGATCGATTCAGGATTTGCTCGACCAGGTCCCCTACCGCGGCATCGAAGAACAGGAGTGGCGAACCTGGGGTGAAGACGGCCGCTCGTGGTTCTCGGCGGATGACGAGACCGCGCTGGCGGAGGGCTTGAGGCGGTTCGGGCTGCCTGGGTAGCAACCTTCGGGTCGCGACTGAAGGTCTTATTGGTTAGCCACCAGAACGGAGAAACGGCGGGGATTAGCATTGCGATCCGGCCGATCGACAGGAGAAGGACTGTGCCCCTCGATGCTCTGCTGCTCGGACACGAAGAGGGGGAACCGTACTGGTTCCTGAACAACCTTTATACCCTGAAAGCAGGCGGCGACTCCACTCGAGGGATCATGACCATCTTCGAATTCCTTGGCCCTGCGGGATTCGGACCTCCCCCCCACACGCATCAGCGTGAGGATGAGATGTTCTATGTTCTCGAAGGCGAAGTCACGTTCTGGTGCTCTGGCGAGTCAGCCACATACGGACCCGGCGGCTTCGCCTTCCTTCCTCGACAAATCCCTCACCGATTTCAGATCAGCGACACGGCGCCGGCACGAGTGCTTCAGATCACCACCCCCGCCCAGTTCGAGGACTTTGTGCGGGCCGTGGGTGCACCGGCCGTCGAGCGGCGTTTGCCTGACCCGGCCGAACCGGATGTTGAAGCGTTGGTCCGCGTTTCTGCCGGGTTCGGTATCGACATCCTGCCACCGGACACCGAAATCTGATAGGGGATTAGGTCTCGAGGCAGGTATTGGGCAATACAGACCCGATCATCCGCCGATATAGCTCATTTCCACTTTGGGGCGGATCGACACCGTTTGCGAGGTGCGGATCTCCGAGTAGCGGTCGGCTCTCACCGACCAAATCGAGGCAATGGCCTGGTCGAGATCCTCATCGGTACCCCCGTTGCGCAACAAAGCCCGCAGATCCGATCCCTTGCCTGCGAACAGACAGGTGTAAACCTGTCCTTCTGCAGAGAGCCGCGCCCGCGTGCAGTCCCCACAGAACGGCTGGGTGACCGATGTGATCACGCCGATCTCGCCTGCGCCGTCGAGGTAGCGGTATCGCTGGGCAACCTCGCCCCGGTAGTCCGGGTCGATCGGCTCGACGGGGAAGGCGGCCTCGATCATTTGCACTATCTCGCGACCGGACACCACATCGTCGAGACGCCAGCCGTTGGTGGTACCGACATCCATGTACTCGATGAATCGCACGACATGCCCGGTCCCCCGAAAGTGACTGGCGACATCAACAACCGAATCTTCGTTCACCCCCCGCTTTACCACCATGTTCACTTTGATCGGGCTCAGACCGGCGGCAGCCGCGGCCTCGATGCCGTCGAGGACCTTCTGCACCGGGAAACCGACATCGTTCATCGCCATAAAGACCGTGTCATCCATTGAGTCCAGAGACACCGTTACCCGGTTCAGCCCCGCCGCCTTAAGAGCCTCGGCTTTGCGAGCGAGAAGCGACCCGTTGGTGGTGAGCGTCAGATCCTCGACTTCGGGAATCCGGGCGAGCAGCGACACCAGGTCTTCGATGTTCTTTCGGAGCAGCGGCTCTCCCCCGGTTAGCCGGAGTTTGCGAGCCCCCGCCCGGACAAAAGCCCGGGCCACCCGATCGATCTCCTCGAAGGACAGCAACTGCTCGCGGGCCAGGAACTCGTACTCCCGACCAAAGACCTCCTTGGGCATGCAGTACGTGCACCGGAAATTGCATCGGTCGGTCACCGAAATCCGGAGATCGTGGAGGGGCCTTCCCAGGGTGTCCGTCAGCGAACTCACAAGGATGATGCTACGTCCGCAGGGGGGTAAGCGACGAAGCCAGCCGGTCCACGACCTGGGAGATCTCCTCGTCATTGATCGTCAGAGGTGGGCCTAGCAAGACCGCATCTCCATTGATTCCGTCGGCTCCGCCGCGGACCGGGTAAAGGAGGAGCCCGTGGTCGAGAGCCAACTTCACGACCTGATCGGTAACGCTCTGCGAGTGGTCGAACGGAGTCTTGGAAGCGCGATCCGCCACGAACTCGATCGCCCAGAGCAGACCGATCCCACGGATGTCGCCCACCTGGGGGTGGTCACCGAGGGTGGCCGCCAGGCCGTCGCCGAGTTTCTTTCCCTGGCGATTCGCAGCTTCCACCAAGCCCTCCTCCTTGATGATTTTGAGCACCTCCTGGCCGGCGGCGGCGCCCGCACCGTGATGGGAGAAGGTGAAACCGTGGATGAAGCCAGCCTGTGATACCGAGGTGAAGATCTCCCCCGAGGCGATGCAGAGCCCGAGCGGCCAGTAGCCGGAAGCCGCTCCTTTCCCGGTCACCAGGATGTCAGGTTCGATCCCCCAATGCTGGACTCCGAACCACTGGCCGGTGCGGCCGAACCCGGCCATGACTTCGTCGACGATGAGCAGGACTCCGTTTCGATCACAAACCTCGGCCACGGTTTTCCAGTAGTCGGGAGGGGGAACGGTGGCACCCATGGTGGCTCCACCCACCGACTCGCCGATGAAGGCCACGACGTCGCCCCGCTTGACGATCTCCTCCTCGAGCCTTTCTGCGTGGCGGGACCCGCAATCAACCGGGTGGGTGGGCACCGGACAGCGATACTCGTTCACCTCGGGCACAAAAACCGCCCTGCCCAGCAACGGCTCATAAGGGACCCGCAACCGCCGACGTCCCGAGACATCCAGAGCTCCGAGGGTGTTGCCGTGATAGGAACCACGTCGGGTAACGAAGGACACGCGATGGGCCTCGCCGCGGGCAACCTGGGTAGCCCGGGCCAGCTTCAAGGCCGTTTCGGTGGCTTCACTTCCCCCGGCCACCGGGTATACCCGGGCGCCCCTCAGCGGCACGAGTTCGGCCAATTCGGCGGCATAGGCCTCCACCGCCTCGGTTCGAAAGGTCGCTGAGTGGACATAGTCAAGTTGTCCGAGGTGAGCGGCGATCGCATCGACAATGCTGGTGCGGCCATGCCCGACGGCCGATACCACCGCCCCGCCCGCAGCATCGAGATAGGACCGACCCTCAGCATCGAACACCCAGCAACCCTCGGCTCTGACTGCCATCGGCAGATCGTCACCCCGTGAGAAGACCGCGCTCATGCCGACGACTCCGAAGGTCCCGCATCATGCGCCAGGCCGAGGTGGCGGATCCATGAGCCGATGCCGAGGGGGGTGCCGACCACCACTACCAACCAGCTGACTACCGGAACCGCCAGGGCGACGAATAGGACCGCCATTCCAATAAGGACTCCGGCCGCGATTGAACGTTGGGGAAGCAGACGACGTCCGATCAATCCGGCGACTGGAACGAATCCGATCAGCGCTGACATCACCACCACGCCCAACAGACCCAGCACGAGGGGCAGCAACACCAGGGCCAGGGGAATTCCGGCCTCGGGTGGTGACAGACCGACCAGGAGGGCGAGCACAGCGGCTGCCACGAATGGCGACAAGACCACCGCCAAACCGATTAGCCAGGTCCTCAATCCAGATCGCGCCTGGGCGATGGTGCCTGCCACCCTTCGGGGCCAGAGCCAGGTGATCGTCAAAGCCATGGCAGTAACGCCTAGGACCGCCAGCGTCAACGTGAGAACCCGCAAACCTCGCAACCGGACGTTGGCGGGAAGGGCAGTCCGCCTGATCACGTTTCCTCCGACGTCGATTGATTCGATCTCCGCTTCCCGCCGCGACTCGTAAACAATGTCTCCGCCGATGTGGGCCGATGGTTCCACCCGCATCCGCCCGACTGCGACCACCACCCGACCATTCACGGCCCCGGCAATGCTCAACCTCGAGGCGTTGCCCTGAAGGTCGCGATCCACCGACCCTTCCATCCCCAGCCTGTTTGACCAGGAGAGCAGATCGCGGCCCACAACGCCTTCGGTGCCCACCTCCGTCGTCCAGGAAGCGACCAGCATGTCATCGCCAACCGCTCCGTGCATCAACACCCGTCCAGCAGCCAGCCGCAGCGAGCCTTCGATGGTTCCGGTGACTTCGATCCGACTAGCGATCGCCACGACGTCACCGGTGACGACCCCGCTAACCACGATCTCATTAAAAGCAACCGCGTAGAGATCACCTTCGATGCGGCCCTCGATGCGAATCGAATTGCCCGCCGCATAGAGATCCTCGGTGATCGTGTCGTCGGGACGCACGATGACCAGATCCGACTGCGTCACTTCGGCGAACGCCGGAGTCGCGCTGCACCCGATGACGATGAGACCACTAAAGAGGACGCGCCGTCTAGAACGGGAGCGCATCAGCAGCGAGGCTGAGCAGGGGTGCCGGCAGGACCCCGAACACGACGGTGATGGCCATGGCCACGGTCAGGACAGTGCGTATGGGGAGCGAGGGGACAGCCACTTCCTCCCCAACCGGTTCAGCCATATACATGGCGACGATCACCCGCAGATACAGGAAGAACGCCACCACCGACGCCACCACCGCGACGAGCACGAGCCACCCGAAGCCGGCCCGCCAGGCCTCCTGAAACACCCCGAACTTGGCGACGAATCCTGAGGTCAGGGGGATGCCCGCCATGCCGAGCAACAGGACTGTCAGAGCCATCGCGAGGAGTGGCTGTCGCCGGGCCAATCCCTCGTAACGGGCGAAGGGTGACCCCGAACTACCGGCACCGCTGACCGCCGCCACGACTGCAAAGGCTCCCACCAGCTGAACGGAATACACGGCCAGGTAGAACCACACCCCGGGGGTGCCAGCCAGGCCGGCCACAAGCCCCGTGAGAATGAAACCAGCGTGGGCAACCCCCGAGTACGCCAGCAGCCGCCGAAGGTCATCCTGCACGAGGGCAAGTACCGAGCCGACCAGCATCGACAAGACCGCAATACCCCCCACCACGACTGCCCAGTCGTCGGCGAAGTCGGCGAAAGCCGTGACCAGGATTCTCGTCAAGGCAGCGAACCCACCCACCTTGGCAGCGGCCGCCATGAATCCAACCGCGCCTGCCGGGGCACCCTCATAGACGTCGGGAGCCCAGCCATGGAACGGTGCCGCGGTGACCTTGAACGCCATTCCTACGACCACAAGCGCCAAGCCGATCAGCAACACCGCAGGGCGGACCAGGATGTTGTCGGCGAGGAACCGCCTTTGATCAAACAGGTCGAGAGATCCGGTTCCGGCGAAGAGAAGCGCCACCCCGTAGATAAAGATCGCCGAGGCGAATGACCCCAGCAGGAAGTACTTGAGGGCGGACTCCTCGGAACGGGCATCCCTTCTGCCAAAGCCAGCCAAGACGTAGAGACTGATCGAACCGATTTCCAGACCCAGAAAGATCATCACCAGATGGGGCGAGGCCGCCATCAGCGAGAAGCCGGCGGTAGCCAGCAAAAACAATGTCAATGCTTCTGCGGCCCTGCGACCGAGGCTCTCGATGAACCGCCAGGCAGCCCCCAAGCCAAGCAACGACACCACCACCAGTACCAGCCGTGCAAAGACGGAGTAAGGATCCACGACGACCATTCCCGCGAACGGTCGCGTTCGGGAAAGCTCCCCTGTCGGCAAACCTTCCAGCCAGAACCGTTGGATGAGGGCCGCCCCCCCGGCTGCCAGTAGCAGACCGAAGGTGAACCGGGCCAGGTTGCGGGGGCGAGGCGCCCATTGGACGTCGATCAGCAGGATGGCGGCGGCCCCCAGGGCCAGGATTAACTCCGGGAGGATGCCTATCCAGTTGACGTCGGGGAAGATCACTCTCCACCGCTTTCGGTGGCAAATATGTCCATGGCCCGGCCGGGCTCAGGAACCGAGAACGTCGTAATCGCCTCGATCCGGTCGAGCACGATCTCTGTGGAGGGTTCGACCCGGTCGAGGAGAATTCGGGGGTAGAGCCCGAGCAGCACCATCAGGACCACAAGGGGTGCCAGAAGGGCGACTTCCCGAGCGGATAGATCAACCAGCTTCTCGTTTTCGGGCTTGTCCAACGGTCCAGTGAAAGTTCTTTCGTAGGCCCACAACAGATAAACCGCAGCCAGGACCACGCCGCCGGCGGCCACGATCACATAGACCGGCAGCGTGGGGAAGCTTCCGACCAGGACCATGAACTCTCCCACAAAGCCGTTGAGTCCCGGGAGGCCGATGGAGGCAAAGGCGGTGAAGAGAAAGATCCCCGAGTAGATCGGCATGACCTGGGCCAGACCTCCGAAGTCGGCGATCTGTTTGGTGTGGCGGCGGTCGTAGATCATGCCCACCAGAAGGAACAGTGCACCGGTTGTGACCCCGTGATTGATGTTCTGAACGACGCCGCCGGCCAGACCCCCTGAGGTGAGGGCAAACGTTCCGAGGACGATGAAGCCGAGATGAGACACCGATGAGTAGGCAACAAGTTTCTTGAGATCTGGCTGGACGATCGCAACCAACGCTCCGTAGATGATTCCGACAACTGCCAGCACCGCCAGGACAGGCACCAGATCGACCGACGCCTGTGGGAATAGCCCCAGGTTGAATCGAAGCAGACCATAGGTACCGAGTTTCAGCAATACCCCAGCCAGTAACACCGAGCCGGCGGTTGGAGCTTCGACATGGGCGTCAGGGAGCCAGGTGTGGAACGGGAACAGCGGGACTTTGATTGCGAAGGCAAGGGCAAAGGCAGCAAACAGCAGCCGTTCGGTTCCCACGGACAGGTCGAGGTTGGCGAGGTCGGTGAATGCGAACGAAGGAGCGCCGGTCTGCTGAGAGTTGAGAATTGCTAGTCCGATGATCGCAGCCAGCAAGAGCGCGGACCCAAAGGCGGTGTAGAGAAAGAACTTGATGGCCGCATAGACGCGGCGCTCGCCTCCCCAAATGCCGATGATGAAGTACATGGGCACAAGGATCGCCTCGAAGAAGACGAAAAATAGGAACAGGTCAAGCGCCAGAAACACGCCGATGAGGCCGGCCTCGAGTGCCAGGGTGTAGGCGACGAACTCCTTGAGGCGATGGCTGATGCTGGTGGAAGCCGCTAACGCGATCGGTACCAGCAACGTCGTGAGGACCACGAGCGGGAGAGATATGCCGTCGACCCCCAGGGACCACGAGATTCCCCACGGCTCGTACCACACCGCCTGATCGACGAACTGAAACCCCGCCTCCCCCGTCTCAAAGGCAGCAAAAAGGAACCCGGATACCGCCAGAGGAATCAGCGACATCCCGACTCCGACTGGAAGGACCAGTTCGATTCGCCTCCTCGGAAGCAAGGCCACCAAGATCGCCCCGACCACAGGGATAACTATGAGGGCGGTCAACACGTCAAGCCCCCCTGACGAGGATCCACGTGACCACCGCTACAACCCCGGCTGTGAAGAGCAGCCCATAGCTGCGTACCAAGCCGTTTTGTAAGGGTCGCAACCTTGCCGCCAGCAACCGCACCGCCTTCCCCACCCCGTTGACAAGACCATCGATGACTCCGAGATCGAATCGGAAGGCGGCCGTCTCGGCCGCCTTCTTGCCGGGTGCTACCACGAGAGCTCCGTAGGCATCGTCGACCCCGTAGCCGTTTCGCCACCAGCCCCACACCTTGCCAAAGCTGGCTTCGAACTTTTCCCAGAGCTCGGCTGGGCGGTTATACGCAAGCACGGCCACAGCCGCCCCGGCGAGGCCAGCACCAACCGACAGGGCCGCCAACAACAGGAACGTCACGAGGACATCGGATGGATGAGCGAGGTCGACACCGTGGAACGACGGTTCGAGGAAGTGTTCGAGGGTGAGGCGGAAGGGCGT
>JAICND010000545.1 GCA_025929005.1 Acidimicrobiia bacterium | reverse complement strand
TGCCCCCGACGAGGAAGACGTCGGCCTGGTCGGGCAGATCGGCACCGCCCGACTCGACGAGGTTTATCAAGGGCAGCCGGTTCTCCATGGCGATGTCCATGATCCGCAACGACTTGGCCAGTGTGTAACGGTTGAAGACACCTGCTTGGCTCGTGGGGTCGTTGGCGAGGATCGCGCACTCGACACCCTCGATCACACCGATGCCGGTGACGACGTTTGCGCCGAGTGGCTTGTCGGTTCCCCAGGCCGCCAGTGTCGACAGTTCGAGGAACGGCGAGTCGCGGTCGACGAGCAGCTCGATCCTCTCCCTGGCGAGCAACTTGCCCCGCTCCCGGTGTCTTTGCACGTACTTGTCGCCACCACCAAGTCTCGCCTCGGCCTGCAGTGCCTCGAACTCGGCGAGCTTCTCCTCCATGGCGGCCCTGTTGGCCAGATAGTCCTCCGAACGCGTGTCGAGACGCGTCTTCAGCACCTGCATCAGGGAGAGCGTAGGGGTTGGGAACGCGTTGCTAAAGCAAGTGGCGGTTCAATCCGAGACCCGTTGCTATCGCAATCCCGGGTTCAGCCGCTGTGGACTGCGGATTCCTGGTAGGGCTCGAGCATGATGCACTCGCCGGGGCACTCCTCGGCGGACTCGATGACGTCGTCGATCAGCCCGTCGGGTACTCGTGCAAGTCCACGGGCGCCGTCCGGGGCGTCCTCACCGTCGAAGACGACTGTGGTGCCGAAGTGCTTCGACTCCTCCTTTACGACCCAGAGGCCATCGTCCCGACCAACGAACACATCGGGGGTGATCTCCTCGCAGATACCGTCGCCAGTGCAGAGGTCTTGATCGATCCAAACCATTAGCTTGGTTGCGTCGGCCATACCCCCAAGTTAGATGGTCAGGGGCCGCTACCCAACTTCCAAGGCTGCGGGCGTCGGATTTGGCTGTCACGCCGTCTAGACAGGTGAAAATGGAAGAAGTCCTGAAGAGACTCCAGCTCCAACAGGGTCAGGAGACCGGGGTGAGTGACTGGTGGGAGGTCACCCAGGAGCGGGTCGATGCCTTCGCCGAGGCAACCGGCGACCACCAATTCATCCACGTCAACCCGGAGCTGGCCGCCCAGACACCGTACGGGGGCACCATCGCGCACGGTTTCCTGACACTTTCGATGTCGGTTCCAATGGCCACGGAGGTGAATCTCGACGTGGGGAGCCCGATGATGGGGATCAACTACGGGCTGGACAGGGTCCGGTTCCCGGCTCCGGTGCCGGTCAACTCGAAGATCAGGGTGCGGGTGACCCTCGACCAGGCCGAAGAGGTCTCCGGTGGCATTCAGATCAAGCAGACGATGACCACCGAGGTCGAAGGTCAGGAAAAGCCGGCGATGGTGGCTGAGCGTCTGACCCGTTTCGTCTACTGATCCAACAAGAGTCGAACCCAGGGTTCCAGACTTCGCTCAGCGAAGTCCACAACCCTGGGTTTGGTGGTTTCGGTGTCAGGTTTTGGTGTCAAGCTGCGGGGTCGATCGAAAGTGTTTCGAGAGTCACC
>JAICND010000485.1 GCA_025929005.1 Acidimicrobiia bacterium | reverse complement strand
GCTGGTAGGTCAACGGGGAGCGACTCGCCATGCAGCAAGTGTATGAGTTCATGTCGCCCCTGGCCGGTAGGATCGACGGAGATCCGTGCCTGCATTGCTGCGTTCCCGTCTTGCCGTCGCCGTGCTATTCGGTGTGTTCCTGATCCCCATCTTTCTCATGTCTTCGCTGCGGGGATTGACCCATGTGGTTAGCTGTGCGCAACCGGTGGAAAGGTCCTTCCAGGTGGAGATCACCGGCGGTGAGCCCGTCATCACGGGTTCGGCTTTGGTGGTGGCCGGGGAAGACACCGGCTGTGGACCTCTGACGGCGGAGATCGTCATCCGCTCGGAGGGCGCTAACCGTTTGGCGGTGACTGTTCCTATCACCAACGGGGGCGAGTCTGCCTGGCGGGGCACGGTTCATCTTGAGGTGGGTTCGACTCTCATTCCGATCACGATCGGGCTAGTTCCCGGGGGTGGAACCCGTGAACAGACTGTCATCCTCAGGCTCCCCGAGGGCGTCAGCAGCTTTCAAGGCTCCTTGTTGATAGGCCCATGACCGAAGCGCCGGTCCTGGCAATCGGGGGCCGCGAGCTCGTGCTGGGGGGCCACACCTGGGTGATGGCGGTGATCAACCTGTCGCCCGAGTCACGCAACCTGCATACCGTTGCCCAAAGCCCGGGCCACGCTCGGGAAATGGCCCGGGAGTACGCCGCCCTGGGGGCGACCATCATCGATCTGGGCGGACAGTCCTCCCACTACGACAACCCGACCATCTCCGAGACCGAGGAGATAGCGCGGTTGGTGCCGGCAGTGGAACTTCTTGCTGCAGACGGTCACCTGGTTTCGGTCGACACCTGGAAACCGTCGGTCGCCAGAGCGGCGCTGGAAGCTGGCGCCCATCTGATCAACGACACCGGCGGGCTCACGGATCCGGACATGCGCGAACTTATCGCCGAATGGAAAGTCCCAACTGTCGTCGTCTACGTCGAGGGGGCGAATCCTCACGATGTTGGTGTGGTCGACACGGCTCCCGACAAGGCTCTCCGCACCGCCGGTGCCCTCGCGGAGAGACTGGCTGGATTGGCCGCGCAGGGCATCCATGAGGTGATCATCGATCCTGGCATCGCCTTGAACTACCGGGGCGACTACGAGGCTTATACGAATACCCAGCTCGACGTCATCCGCGCCAGCCGGCATCTGCACTCACTCGGGCGTCCGGTCCTTATCCCGATACCCCGCAAGAAGGAGGATCACCGGGTCATGGCCTACGTCACCATGGCGCTCGAATACGGAGCAGACCTGATCCGGGTTCATGACGTGGCTCAGGCTTGTGACCTCGTCGATCTCTTTGGGCGAACTCCTCCGGAGCTAACACGATGACCGCCATCCTCCACGTCTCGGCTCCCAACAACGCCGGGCCCGGGGAGCGGCAGGAATCGCTTGAAACAGCGCGTGGGTTTTTCCGCAGCGTTGGAGTCGAGCCCGACTCGGTGATCCGCATCGACGTCCCGGGGCGAGGCCAGCGAAGTCAGGCTGGTGAAGAAGGAGAGTCCGATGGACCCTTGCGGGCGGAGTTGGAGCCACTGGTTCCAATGCTCCAGTCCGCATCGCTGTTTGGAGACAAACAGGGGGCGATGATCGTCGAAGCCCAGGGGCTCAACGCTGGAGAGTGTGCCTTGCTCGCCGAATTGCTCGGCGCCTCCGATCCCGACGGCGTGGCGGTTGCCTTCATTTCTTTCGGTTCGTTGCCTGCCTCATTGGCCAAGGTCGTCAAGGCAAGCGGCGAAACCATCACCGTGCGCAAGATGTGGGAACGACAGGCAGGGGAGTGGCTT
>JAICND010000107.1 GCA_025929005.1 Acidimicrobiia bacterium | reverse complement strand
GAGATCCTCTCTTTGGTGACACCCGGAGCGTGTTCACCATTCACAACCTCCAGTACCAGGGTGTCTTTGATGCCAGGATCGCCTCTGACCTGGGCCTTGGCGACGAGCTCTATCTCTTGCACCAGGACCATCTAAGACAGGGCTTCGTCAATTTCATGGAGCACGCCATCCTCTACTCCGATCTGATCACGACAGTTTCCCCGACGTACGCATGGGAGATCCAGACCCCCGAGATGGGAGCAGGTCTCGACGGGATGCTGCGTCACCGATCGCACGACGTAGTGGGCATCCTCAATGGAATCGAGACTGCGGTCTGGAATCCCGAAACCGATCGCTACCTTTTTGCCCCCTATTCGGCCCGCGACCTCACCGGTAAGGCCCACAACAAGAGAGCCTTATTGCTCGAGACCGGTCTGGACGGCGAGTCGGCTCCGCTCGTGGGGATTGTTACCCGCCTCACGGCGCAAAAGGGCATCGAGCTCCTGATCCGTCCCCTTGCCCGGCTTCTTGAGGTCGATGCCATCCGTTTCGTCGGGATCGGAACCGGCGAGAAGAAGTATCAGGACGCTCTGTTGTGGTTGAGCCATCGTTTCCCCGGACGGGCCCAGTTCCTGCCTGTCTACGACGAGCGACTGGCCCATCTGATCGAAGGAGGCGCAGATCTGTTTGTGATGCCTTCCCGGTATGAACCGTCCGGGCTCAATCAGATGTACAGCCTTGCCTATGGCACTCCTCCGGTGGTCCGTAAAACCGGGGGCCTGGCAGACACGGTCCGTCACTACGATCCCGGCACAGGTGACGGAAACGGCTTTGTATTTGAGCATTATTCAGAAGAAGGACTCCTGTGGGCTTTGGGTGAAGCTCTCCGGACCCTCCCGGACCGCGACAAGTGGCGCCAACTGCAACAAAACGGGATGGCCGAGGACAATTCCTGGGAACGACGAGCGGGCGACTACCTGGCCGCTTATGAGCAAGTAACGGGGCGCCAGAACCAGTGAACGTCATCTTCATCGAACCGAGCTTTCCCGGATACCAGAAACAATTCGTGCGGGGGCTGGCCGAGGCAGGAGCCACGGTGATTGGGGTCGGCGAGCGCCCCAAGGACTGGCTCGACGACGACACCAAGAACTGGCTCAGCCACTACGAGCAGGTCGGCTCGGTCGTCGATGACGGTGCCCTGGAGAAGGCCGTGCGGTTCATTCAGTCCCGCACCTGGGTCGACCGTTTAGAAGCGACCATTGAAGCCCACATCGTCCCTGCCGCCGTCGTTCGCGAGCGTTGCGGCATCCCGGGGACTTCGGTCCGAACCGCCTGGCTCTGCAGGGACAAGCCCTCCATGAAAGAGGTGCTACGCCAGGCAGGGATTCCCTGCGCCCAGTCGACCGGCGCCGATGACGCCAACGAGGTGAGGACCTTTGCTTCCCAGGTCGGTTACCCCTTGATCATCAAACCCCGCGACGCCGCCGGCGCCTCCGGGACCGCCAAGGTTGACAACGATCAAGAACTCGAAGCGGCCCTTGCCTCGATCCGCTTCGACAGGGGCGCTTCCGTTGCCGTCGAGGAATTCATTGAAGGCCACGAGGGCTTCTATGACACGGTCTCAATTGATGGGCGCGTAGCCCTGGAGTTCATCTCCCATTACTACCCGAACGTCCTAGAGGCAATGAGGACGCGCTGGATTTCGCCTGTCTTCATCACCACCAACAGAATCGACCAAGCTCCCGGTTACGACGAGGTGAAATCGATGGGTCGCCGGGTTTTGCCGGAACTCGGAATAGGTACGTCTGCTACTCATATGGAGTGGTTTTTCGGACCGAAGGGTCTCAAGTTCTCGGAGATCGGCTGTCGACCGCCGGGAGTCGGCGCCTGGGACCTCTACTGCGCCGCTAACGAGATCGATCTCTATCGCGAGTGGGCCATGGCCATTTGCTACGGACGGGTCGTCTCCCAACCTTCCCGAGGCTTTTCCGCTGGCATCGTCGCCCTTCGACCCGACAGGGACGGGACCATCGCGGGGTACGAGGGACTCGATGAGATCAGGCGAATGTTCGGCGAGTGGTTCATCGACTTCCATCTGCCCTCAGCCGGCACCGCCACCCAGCCCGTCGAAGCCGGGTACATGGCCAACGCCTGGATCAGAATGCGACATCCTGACTTCGACACGCTTCGCGAGATGCTGACCCAGGTCGGCGAGATCGTTCAGGTCCGGGCCGTCTGAGATGTCACTTCCTGAAGCCCTGTCGCCACTAGCACACTCGAATCGGGAAGAGATCGACAAGTTCCTGATCGATCGGCCCTTTCCTTTGACGGAGCCGGGACGGGCCACGTTCTTGTTTCGAGGCGATGCTGACGCCGTGAGCCTGCGACCGATGATCGCAGGGTTCCCCGGGCCTCATCATTTCGCCAAACTCAACGGCAACGAACTGTGGTGGCTGGATCTGCCGATCCCTGACGGAGCCCGGCTCGAATACAAGCTTGAGGTCCTCCGGGATCACCACACCGAGTGGGTCAATGACCCCCTTAATCCAATAACGACCACCAACCCGTTTGGCACGAACTCTGTATGCCGTGCCCACGGTTACGAGGTTCCTGACTTCGCCAAGATTCACGAAACCACTCCCACCGGCTCCTTCGACGATGTCTGGGTGAGTTCGGCGATGGGTGGTGACCGGAAAGTCACGATGTACCGGCCAGCACAGTTCGACCCGGGAACCGAGTACCCGCTCCTATTCATCCACGACGGAGGGGACTACCTCACGTACGGAGGGATGGCGCTCGTCCTGGACAACCTGATCCACTGGGGCAGGATTCCTCCGATCCTGGCCGCGTTCTCTTGGCCCGGGGAGCGACTGGTGGAGTATGCGGCCAACCCTCCTCACGCTGAGTTTGCGGTCAACGAGGCGCTACCGCGTCTGACCGAAACGTATCGCGTGGGACCCAGGCTGATGATGGGCGCGAGTCTGGGGGCGGTGGCTGCCCTCCACGTCTGCTGGCAGTTTCCGGGATCCTTTGCTGGCCTGCTCTTGCAGTCCGGCACCTTCGCACAGACACCTGGCTGGGGTGCGGCCAAGGGAATCCTAGGCCCCATCGCCGAGCTCTTGCATCGTCTGGAACCTTCGGCGCTTCCCAAGAAGGTGTTCCTCTCCTGCGGCACCTATGAACGGATGATCGCCGAGAATCGATCGATGGCCGATCGTCTGCGGCGGGCCGGCCTGGACACGAAGTACGTCGAAAGCCGCGATGGCCACACCTGGGAAGCCTGGCGAGATCGCCTTCAGGATGGGCTCAGCTGGCTGCTCCGTTGAAGTTAATTCCCTGGCGCTGCCACGGATGGGCCGGTAGGTTCGACTGATGCCCGGTGAACCGATCTCGATTGGCAACGCCCCCAAAGTCGGTGGGTTGACCTTCCGCCACTTTCGTGGCGAGGCGGACTATCCGGCCATGGCGCGCCTCATCGCCGCCGCCAAGACCGCTGACGGGGTGGAACGCACGGACACGGTCGAGACCATCGCCAATGGATACCGGCACCTCAACAACTGCGATCCGTACCTCGACATGTGCTTTGCGGACATGAACGGCGAGCCCATTGCGTATTCCCGAGTGTGGTGGGAACGACAAGAGGACGGTCAGCAGACGTACTTGCTATTCGGGTTTGTCGACCCGGTTTGGCGTCGACGTGGAATTGGACAGGCCATTCTCAGCTGGAACGAGCAGCGCTTGCGGGCAATTTCCAAGGGGCATGAAGCCCAACAGAAGATCTTCCGATCGTGGTCTGATGGCAACGACGACGGCAACCGGGCATTGCTCGAGTCGAACGGGTACGTGCCGGTCACGTTTGGAGCAGAGATGGCGAGGAGCATCATGGACGAGCTCCCCGAGGCTCCATTACCCGAGGGTCTGGAAATCAGGCCCGTCGAGCCCGGCCATCTCCGACAGATCTGGGAAGCCGACGCTGAGGCCTTCCGGGACCACTGGGGGGCGCGCCAACCGACCGAGGCCGACTGGGAAGCTTTTCTCGACCGTCCGTTCACCGACATCGGCCTCTGGAAGGTGGCTTGGGAAGGCGATCGGGTGGTCGGGCAGGTCCGCTCCTTCATAAATACCGACGAGAACGAGGAGTACGGCCGTCTTCGTGGCTACACCGAGAACATCTCAACGATGAAGGAGTGGCGCGGAAAGGGCGTGGCCCGTTCCCTCATCTGCGAGAGCATGCGCCTGCTGCGAGAGCGGGGGATGGAGGAAGTGGGTTTGGGAGTGCACACCGAGAACCCCACGGGCGCCTATCAGCTCTACTCGAGCTTGGGTTATCAGGTCCACTCGAAGTCGACCGTTTATGAAAAGCCGCTCGACTAGGTGCGGCTGAGACCGGCTTCGTTGTAGGACCAGAGATCGATTTCGGGCGGCTGGTGGCCAAGCTGTGTGAGGATGGTGGCGATGTGGCTGCGGTGATCGGTGGCGTGATTGATTGCCTGGAGGGCGATCACGAACGCCGGGTAGTGCTCTGTGCCCTCGTCGGTCACTATCTCGACACTCCTCATAAGGTCGTCATTCCTGGCCACCTCTTCCAAAGCCTCCCCCGTTTGCGAGAGCACCTCCAACGCCCGGTCCACGCCGGGATAGGGCTCTTCGCGACCGAAAATGCGGGGCCGGTCGTTAAGGCGGAAGGTGTAACCGGACTCGGCTCGAACGAGATGGGTAATGGTGTCCCTGATGCTCCCGTAAGTGCCCGCGACGGTGGCGTCGAGGTCCGCTTCGGACAGACCGCGACATGCCTCCAGCATGAGACGGTTGGCCCAGCGGTTGTGCCGAAACAGATGTTCGAGTGTTGAAGACATGATCGGAGCGTAACCAATCCGTTCTTGCGTAGAAACCGATACGTTTTTGAACGTGAAATACGCCAGAAGGAAAGGAAGGGGGGCCCCTGGTGGGGCCCCCCTTCAACGTTTGGCCCGACTAGGACTTAGAAGTCCATGTCTCCGCCACCACCATGGCCGCCATGGCCAGCGTTGGCAGGCTTGTCTTCCTTGCGCTCGGCGATGAGAGCCTCAGTCGTCAGCAGCAATGCCGCGATTGAAGCGGCGTTCTGGAGGGTCGACCGGGTCACTTTGGCCGGGTCGATGACCCCTGCCGCCATCAGGTCCTCGTAGTGGCTCGTCTGGGCGTTGAAGCCCATGTTGCCGGTCTCGGAACGCACCCGCTCGACGACGACGCCACCTTCGGCGCCGGCGTTGATCGCGATCTGCCGGAGCGGTTCTTCAAGGGCGCGGCGAACGATTTGACGTCCGGTCTTCTCGTCGTCGCTTCCACCGCGGAGCTTGTCGATTGAGGTCTGCGCCCGTAGGAGAGCAACCCCGCCACCGGGGACGATTCCCTCTTCGACCGCCGCCCGGGTGGCAGAGACAGCATCCTCGATGCGGTGCTTCTTCTCCTTCAGTTCCACCTCGGTTGCGGCACCGACCTTGACGACCACCACACCACCGGAGAGCTTGGCCAGACGCTCCTGGAGCTTCTCGCGGTCCCAGTCGCTGTCGGTGTTCTCAATTTCCCGCTCGATCTGCTTGATGCGAGCCTTGACATCGCCCTCGCTCCCGGCTCCATCGATGATGGTTGTGTTGTCCTTGGAGACGATCACCTTGCGGGCCTTGCCCAGCATGTCGACCGTCACGTTCTCGAGCTTCAGCCCGACTTCTTCGGAGATGACCGTTCCGCCGCTGAGAATGGCAATGTCTTGCAGCATGGCCTTGCGACGCTCACCGAAACCGGGTGCCTTTACGGCTACGGACGAGAAAGTACCGCGGATCTTGTTGACGACGAGAGTGGCAAGAGCCTCTCCCTCAACGTCCTCAGAGATCACCAGCACACCGCGTCCAGCCTGCATGACCCGTTCCAGTACTGGCAGCAGATCGTTGACCGAACTGATCTTCTGGTTGGCGACGAGGATGAAAGGATCCTCGAGCACCGCTTCCTGACGATCGGCATCTGTGATGAAGTAGGGGGAAATGTAGCCCTTGTCGAACTGCATGCCCTCGGTGAACTCGAGCTCCAGACCAAAGG
>JAICND010000157.1 GCA_025929005.1 Acidimicrobiia bacterium | reverse complement strand
CCAGATCCTCTGCTCGCTGGCGGATGAAACACCGATGCCCCCTGGCGACGCCCAACCGGAGCCACTCGACATCGCCTTAGCGATTGAGAGAATCAACGCTGCCACGACCCTTGGCATCAAAACAGTCCGGTCGGCGTGGGCCGGGCTCCGCACATTTGTTGCTGATCGAGCGATGGTCATCGGCTTCGATCGGCACCAGCCTGGGTTCTTCTGGCTGGTCGGTCAAGGCGGCACCGGGATCCAGACGGCTCCGGCGGCCGGAGAATTGACGGCAGCGCTAGTCACCGGCCGGGCGCCTCCACCCATCCAGGTCGACGCAGGGCTCGTCTTGGATGCTTTGTCACCCGACCGTCTCAGAGGTTCCGGTAGCGACTGAGGATCTGGGCAACTTCCTCGACCGGGAGCGCATGGGCGGTTCGACCCCGATACCCCGTCATGGTCTCGGCTGCGCAAAGCGCATTCACGATGGCCTCTTCGGTGGCGTCAGCCACCGCGACGAAGAACCGGTCGAGTGCCTCATCCGGGAGCATTTTGAGGTCGCGCAGCGACTGCTCCCGCTCGGATAGCCGGTTGCCGGTCGCAAATGCAACAAAGAGATCGCCCGAGCCGTTGTGGCCGACGCCGCCAACGCGGGCGAGGCCGACGGTTGCCCTCCTGGCGAGCCGACTGCACTGTGTTGCCAGCAGCGGAGCATCGGTGGCGATGACGACGATGATCGAACCGTCCCGCTCGTGGGCGGGCCACGGAGCTGGAACCTGGTCGTAGCCGATATGGCGGCCCACAGGTATCCCGTCGATGCGAAAGTCGCCTCGCGATCCGTAGTTGGCCTGGACCAGGACACCGACCGTGTAACTGTGCATGGCCAGATCGACGACTCGAGAAGAGGTGCCGGTCCCCCCCTTGAACTCGTGACAGATCATGCCGGTGCCGCCACCGACATTCCCCTCGGCCACAGTGCCCCCGGCTGCCATATCGACAGCCTTGAACGCGTCGGACTCGGTCAGGGGGAATGAGCCCGCGTCCGACAGCCAGCCGTCATAGGTCTCGGCGGCCACCGGGAGAATGAAACCCGTCTCGTTCCGACGTTCGACCGCGTAACGAACCAAGGAGTCGCGCACCATTCCCACCTGATGGGTATTGGTTATCGCGATGGGGGAACTGAGCATGCCGCTTTCGTCGATCCAGGGAAGGCCCGTCATCTCGCCGTTCCCGTTGAACGAGTGCCACCCACAGAACGCGTAGTCGTCCCAGATCTCGTTGTCGCGGGGAACCACCATCGTGACCCCGGTCCGCACAACGGACGGCTCCTCTCGGATCAGGGTTACCTGTCCGACTCCCACTCCGGGAACGTCGGTGATCGCATTGTTGGGGCCGGTTGGCAATCGCCCGATGGCCACACCGAGGTCTCGCAACCGTGTCACCTACTAAGCGTAGGGTGGGATACTGGCGCGACATGAGCGAAGCCAAACCCACACCCGTTGACGATGGTCGGGTAGGCCCTGGCACTCTGATCGCCGCGGTGATACTTGTAGTCGTCGTCGTGGTGGCCATCTGGTACGCCAATTCAGGCAGCAGGGACTCCGATCCCGGTGTCACCGTCACCGCCAACACCGACGATCCGGGCACTGAGACGACGATTGCCCCCTGAAACAAAGAGCCTGAGAGATCGAGAGACACAGACTCAATCAGGACACGGAGGTGGATCACCGCGGCTGGGGGCCAGTAAGCCCAGCATCATCTCGTGACCGCACCGGATCACAAAGATGCCCACGTAGCTGTACTCCCACGCCTCCGGATTGGGTCCCTGGGGAGGCCCACCAGGCGGATAACTCGGCACAAAGCCAAAGCCTTTGAGGACTTCGTAATTGTCCGCCACCAACCACCCATAAACTTCTGATCTTCCGAAACTGTTGTGTGACTGCCCAGGTAGGGCAAGGTCGATGACGTAACCAGTGTGATGCTTTGAATAGCCCGGTGGAGCCGACCAAGCCAACCTCGATTCGTAGGCTGCCATCGTGGAGCCACCCGCTCCAGCGACAAACACACCCGCCTGTGAGGCAACGCTTCGATACCCCGAAACGAGCCTTATCGAGTATCCGGCATCGACGATCTCCCGTTTGAGCGCTTGCCAGGCCTTTGCGGCGGGCGCCTGCAGCAGCTCGCCGTCCACCTCAACCAGTGGACCTGCTGGTACCGGTCGGAGTACGTAACCCCGGGCTTCTGCGAGTACGCGGATTTGGTGGTCGACCTCCTCGTTTCCGGTAATGGCCGAGGGAGGTCCCGGAGGGACCAGGTTCTCCAATTCCGCCAATTCGGCCAAGAGGACGAACTCGGCGTCTGTGTAGTCGGGCAGGCGACTCTCTGTCCCCAACGCGGGGACCGGAGCGAGAACGAACAGGATGACCGCCCAGACCGTGCCGTATCGCATTTCTACTGCGGACAGTTAACACAGACAGAGGGCCCGTATTTGTTTACCTATCCGACCCGGCCGACACTCGAATGACAACCATCAAGCGCGGAGAAAAACCCCGTTTCCGTTCGCCAAAGCAATCCAAACTTTGTATGTTTAGTGAACTTTCATGGACTCACGATGACGGAACCCTTCAAACACCGTAAGGCGACCAAACACGACTCGCGTCGGGTCAACCTCCGGAACACGCTCGACCTCGTCTCGATCCAGGGTTCGACCAGCCGGGCTGAGATTTCTCGCTTGACCGGCCTGACTAGGGCCGCCGTCTCCAGCCTTGTTTCTGAGTTGATAGAGGAGGGCTTGGTCAGAGAGTTAGGCCAGGGCACATCGGCTGGAGGCAAACCCCCGACAATGGTGGCGTTAAACGAACGGGGCCGCGACATCATCGCCCTCGACCTCGGACGCCGACCATTCCAGGGATCGCTCGTGGATCTCAGCGGGCACATCCGCCACCGGGTTGAAGCGGCCACTCCAGATCTGAGGGCAGAGGCCGCCCTGGAAGCAACCATCGACCTGATCGCCGATCTCATGGCCCGCTCCGAAGCGCCGGTGTTGGGGATCGGCGTGGGCACCCCCGGTGTCGTCAATGAGGCAGGTGTCGTCGTCGAGGCCGCCAACCTTGGATGGCACCAACTCGACCTTGGCACGGCAATTCGCAACGCCTTCTCGCTGCCCGCTTCGATTGCCAATGACGCCCAGTTGGCAGCCTTGGCTGAGGTTCGGCGCCATGCGGGGGCGGGCGACAACGTCATCGTCGTCAAACTGGGCCGTGGGGTGGGAGCCGGCGTGGTGGTGGGTGCGCGGCTTCACAGGGGTGAACACTCTGCGGCCGGCGAGATCGGCCATGTCCAAGTGGTGACAGGTGGAGAGGCTTGTACTTGCGGCAATTTCGGTTGCCTGGAGACCGTGGCGAGCGTGCCGGCGATCATGCGTAGCGTCGGCGCCGATCCGGATCACGTGCCGTGGGACGCGATAGCCCTTGCTGCTGTAGCCGGTGAGGTGGAGCTGCGAGCAGCTCTGAGGGCAGCCGGTCGATACATCGGGGCAGTGCTCGCCCACGCGGTTGCCCTTCTCGACATCACGCGAATCGTCATTGCCCCTGAGATCCGCAACGGGGGCGACGAACTCGTCGACGAGATCAGGGCCGAGCTGGCTACCCGCGTCCTGCCCGCCACGGCCGGGTTGATCGAGGTCGAGCTCTCCCCGCTTGGTAGCGACCTGGTCCTGGCCGGTGCGGCCACGGCAGTGTTGACAGATCGTCTAGGAGTGCTGTTGAGATGAGGACCATCTCCTCTACGGTCGGCATCGACGTAGGCGGTACAACCACCCAAGCCGTGTTGCGATCCAACGAAGGCAAGGTAACCCATTCGCGCCGCGTAGCCACCCCCACTCCTGGCGGCGAGGCCGTCTTGAAGGCCGTCTGGGAGGCGGTCGGCAACTTTGACCTCACTTCGGTTACCGGTGTGGGGGTTGGCATCCCCGGTCAGGTCGATTCTTCAAATGGGACCGTCCGCTGGGCCGTCAATCTTGGTATCGACGAAAACCCGTTCCCGCTCGGTGAACGTATCTCCAGCATGCTGAGTAGCCCTGTTCTGGTCGAAAACGATGTCAGGGCAGCGGCGGTTGGCGTGTACGAGTCAGTTCGTGCCAGTGGAGAGCCGGTCGGAGACCTTGCCCTGATCAGTTTGGGGACAGGAATCTCCGCAGGGGTCGTCATCGACGGAAGCCTTCATCGAGGTTCGACCGGCATGGCGGGAGAGATAGGTCATGTGGTGGTCGAACCGGACGGACTTCTTTGTCGGTGCGGGCAAAGGGGTTGCCTCGAGACGATCGCGGCAGGCCCGGCCATTGCTGCGGTCTGGCCTCATGGAGCGTCCGGCCGAGCGGCATCGTCCCTTTTTGCAATGGCCGCCGGAGGCGACACCGACGCGCAGGTCGTCGCTGCTCGGGTAACACACCATCTCGCCACGGCGATACATTGGTTGGCGGCCGCCTATGACGTTTCCACGATCTATCTTGGGGGTGGCGTAGCAACGGCGGGACCTCCGTTCCTGAAAGCTGTGCGGGAGGCCCTGGTCCGGGCGGCAGGCAACTCCAACCTGGCTGCTCTGACCCTTGCCCCCGAGCGGGTGCGTTTAGCTCCCGATGGCGACCACCATGGGGCGGTTGGGGCGGCGGTATTGGCCGCCCGACACTTCGTTCTTGCGCTAGCAACAGAAAAAAACCCAACAACGGGAGGAGACGAATGACCAAATACCGATGGTTGGTATTGGTAGCTGTCTTGGCGATGACGGCTGCGGCGTGTGGAACGCCGGCAGCGACGACGACCACGACGGCAGCCCCTGACACGACGACTACAACCTCGGGTGACGGTGAAACGACAACCACCGCCGAACCGGGCGAATCGACAGGTTACGAGCATCT
>JAICND010000363.1 GCA_025929005.1 Acidimicrobiia bacterium | reverse complement strand
GCGCTGCAGCCTGCCAGGGGGTACTGCACCTATGGAAACGTAGACCGACCAGAGCTTCTGGCCGCCGCCCTGCCTCCCGGCATGCCTTTGCTTGATGGAGAGAGCGTCGCCATCGACGGGATGACCTTCGGATTTGTGGGTGGGGGCGTAGCTACCCCGATCGGGGCCGCCGGCGAAGTCACAGATGAGCTGATGACGGCCAAGTTGGAGGCGATCGGAGACGTCGAGGTCCTGTGTTCGCACATGCCGCCCGCCCTCGACCCTCTCTCGACCGATGTGATCACGGGACGGCGAGAGCGAAGCTCCCGTCCGATCCTCGACTATCTGCGAAGGGTCCAGCCAAGATTTCACTTCTATGGCGACATTCACCAGCCGCAGGCAATCACGTGGCGGGTGGGCTCCACGGTCTGCCGCAACGTCGGTTACTTTCGAGCAACGAAACGGCCCGTACAACTCTTTGTCGACGGCGGCGTACCCCACCTCTGAAGCTAACCTCGCCGCAGGAGGTGCGATGGCGGAAGGAACCGTCGATTCGATCGAGATCAAGGCGACACCCGCCCAGGTTTTTGCGGTCGCGGCGGACCTCGCCGGGTACAAGGAGTGGGCGACCGGCATCAAGAACGTCGAGGTTCTCGAAACCGACGCCAAGGGCCGGCCCGCTCGCGCCAGCTTTGTCGTCGATGTCATGATCAGGGAGATCAGCTACTCCCTGACCTACACCTATGACGAGCCCAACTCGATGTCCTGGGTCGCCGAGGAAAGCCCAGACATCAAAGAGCTGGAAGGGTCTTACACCTTCACCGATGTCGGTGACGGGCTCACCGAGGTTGTCTATGCGCTGAAGGTGGAACCGGCATTTCTGATCCCCGGATTCCTCCGCCGGCAGGCCGAAAAGCAGCTGGTGGGGACGGCACTGCGCGGGCTGCGCAAGCGGGTCGAATCACTTAGTTGAAGGTGGATTTGGTGAGAATCGTCCTCGTCACTGGAAAGGGCGGGGTGGGAAAGACCACCGTTGCCGCGGCCACCGCTCTCGCCGCGGCCGACCGGGGATATCGCACCCTCATTTCGTCGACCGATCCCGCTCACTCCCTCGCTGATGTCTTGGAGAAGGGTCTCGGAGATGAGCCCGAGACGATTACCACCAATCTCGATGGCCAGCAGATCGACACTCAGGCGCAATTGGACCGCCACTGGGGTTCGATCAGGGATCAGATCATGTCGGTGTTCGATTGGGGCGGAGTAACCGGCATCGAGGCTGAGGAGTTCCTGGTGTTTCCCGGGATGGACGAGTTGTTCGCTCTTCTCGAGGTGAACCGCCATGCCCGCAGCGGGGAATACGACCTGGTGGTCGTCGACTGCGCTCCTACGGCCGAAACTCTTCGGCTGTTGTCGCTCCCTGAAGTCCTCTCCTGGTATTTCGAGCGGGTGATGCCAGCGGAGCGGCGACTGATGCGGGCCGCCCGGCCGTTCCTGACTCGTCTCACCGACCTCCCGGTACCTGAAGACAATGTGTTTCAAGCGGCTCAATCCGTCTTCGAGGGGGTAGAGGCGGTGAAGCAGCTGCTGGCGGATCCCTCCGTCACCTCGGCTCGACTGGTTGTTAATCCCGAAAAGATGGTGATCGACGAAGCACGCCGAACATTCACCTATCTGGGACTGTTCGGATACGGCGTTGATGGGGTGGTGGTCAACCGGGTGCTGCCCGATCTTGTCTCCGACCCCTACTTCGATCGCTGGCGGGCGATCCAAAAGGGTCACCTCGACACCATCGACTCGGCCTTTGCCGACATTCCTCGTCTCCGCCTCCGGTTGTTCGACGATGAGATGGTCGGGCTCGACAGCCTGCACAGGATGGCAGAAGAGTTGTACGGCGAGTTGGATCCGGTCGGTTCGTTCAAGGCACATAGCCCCTTCGAAGTCAAAGAAAAGAAGGGGGAGGTGTTGATGGAGATGAAGGTGCCATTTGTCGCCAAGGGTGATCTCGATGTGTTTCGGGTCGGTCAGGAGCTCTACATCCAGGTCGGTTCCTACCGCCGGTCCTTTGTGTTGCCCGACAGCCTCCGGCGACGCCAGGTCACCCGTGCCCAGCTCGAGGGTGGTGCTTTGCGAGTCACCTTCGGGGCAGAGCCGAAACGGAACCGGCGCTGAGTTCTGAAAGCGAAACCGTGGCGGCATTGCGGAGGGCTGGACGCCGGGTAGCGATCCATCTGATGAGGGCGGCGGTCGAAGGTCTGAGGGCTGTCGAGGCGATTGTCGACGAGCTGGCAAAGATAGGCAGCGAGTCCAGCAAGTCGGACAGCACTGACGACGGGCGCCAGCGCATCGAGGTGGAATGACCAATCACCCTCGGGGTGGGAAAACCAACACCCTCGGGGTGGATGTCGGGGGGTCGTTTATCAAGATGCTGCGGTTGGCGGGGGACGGAAGCATCCAGGTGACCCGATCGCTTCCCCTGCCGTCGACAGCCGCGGAAATGATGCAAGCAGTTGTAAGGGGGGCCTCCGAGTTGAGGGATAAGGAGACCGTCGCGGTCGGGGTGGGGATGGCCGGGCTGGTTCGATGGCCTGCGGGAGTGTTTGCCTGGGGTCCTCATCTGCCCGGCACGGAGATCGGGGCACGGCAACAGCTGCAACAAGAGTGGAGTCTGCCCGTGGTCGTCGACAACGATGTCAACTGCGCGGCGCTGGCAGAACTCGAAGTTGGTGCGGCCATAGGGGTGAGGCACGGCGTCATGATCACGATCGGC
>JAICND010000222.1 GCA_025929005.1 Acidimicrobiia bacterium | reverse complement strand
GCCAGAACGAAGTTGGCCACGTTGTACTTAAGTTTTACCGGGTCGGTGGCCTCGTAGTAGATGACGGCGTCGACGGTCACCGCCACGTTGTCTTTTGTGATTACCTCCTGGGGCGGCACGTCGACCACCTGCTCGCGCATGTCCACCTTGGTTAGACGCTTCACGAACGGCATCACCCAGCGCAGGCCGGAGTCGACCGTCTTTTCGTACCTGCCTAGGAATTCGACCAGGCCTTTCTCGAAAGGACGTACCACTCTGAAGCCGGTGGCTGCGACCAGTATCAGCGCCGCTGCCACCACTACGAATAGGAATACGACCGGATCCATCTGCATCTTCTCCTCTAACTAACGACCTGTATTGACCTGATCTTCAAGACTCGTCGATTGGGACCACGAGCAGGCGGGCGCCGCGGACCTCTTTGACCACAACCTGGGTGCCGGCCGGGATCGTGGGACCTTCTGTGGTTGCCCGCCATTCTTCTCCACCGATTCGCACCATTCCGCTGACGGCGATGTGATCAACCGCTTCCAACACGGTGCCCGTGAGATTGACCCACCGGTTGGCGCCGACGGCGGGCTGCTCACCCTGGTCCTGGCGGGAGATGAAGCGACGAAGATAGACCAGCGCCACCAGAGACACGCCGAAAAAAACCAGCCATTGCGGGAGCAGGGCGACCCCGAGCCAGGCGAGAACCGCCGAGGCGGCTGCCCCGATGGCGAATGGAAGCAAGAAGAAACCTGCCGTGAAGATCTCTCCCACACCCATGACTACTGCCAGGGCTGTCCATAACCACCGCCAGACATCATTCTCCACTTGGTCACCTCCGTTTGCGGCCAGGGCCACCGCGGCCACCACCAAGGTGATCCCGGCGCCGTATGCGAATAATTCCCGTTGGGCCGCTCGAGCGCGTCCCGTCCTACCACTCGTCACGTCTTCCCACGAAGCCGTCGGGCGCAGCCGGTACTCCGAAGCCCAGGCCTCCGCAAACTCGGCCAGACTGGTCCCGATCACGGATTCGACCGGGCGACCATCGGCAGTAGCGGAGCGAAGATGCTCTTCAAGTTGCAGCCTCATCTCCCTAGAGGCCCGATGCGGCACTCCGGTTTCCCGCCAGTAGCGTTCGCAGTTCTCGACGACCCGAGCTACGTCCCAGCGATCAGCCATCAGTGCCTCCTGTAAGCACACCGTCGACTCCGACCGTTAACGCTCTCCAGTCTGCGGTCCAAGATTCCAACGCTTGACGTCCGAGGGTGGCGAGGCGGTAGTACTTGCGGGCCGGGCCGCCGGGTGACTCCACCAGGTAGCCATCGACCAGGCCCTGTTTCTGAAGTCGGGAAAGCAGGGGATAGATGCTGCCCTCCGAGACCAGGTTTAGCCCACGGTCCTGCAATTTCCGGGCCATCTCGTAGCCGTAGGTCGGCTCCTCGGAGATGACCGCCAACAGGCACATGTCGAGCACTCCTTTCAAGAGCTGGGAGCTGTGGTCTTGCCCTGCGCTCCTAGATACCATGTGTTGCATGGTAGTAGGTGTCGCCATGTAGTCAAGGCGCGAGACTGGGACGTGAGTTACGGACGTCTCAGGGAATCGCGGATCTCGCGTAGCAACTGGATCTCCTCAGGATCGGCGGCCGCCTCGACCGGTTTCTTCATTCGGTTGTAGGCCCTGAGCACCAAGAACATGACAAAGGCCACCACCACGAAGTTGATCAAAGCTGCCAGAAAGGCCCCCAATTGGATATCTCCGGCGACGATCCAATCCTGCAGGCCCTCGACGCTGAAGATGCGTCCTATCAATGGGGTCACGATTCCCCCGGTCAGGGCGGCGACGACGCTCGCAAAGGCGATGCCGAGGACGAAGGCGACAGCCAGCTCGATGAGATTGCCCTTGTTGATGAAGTCTCGGAACTCTTTGAGCAAGCGGCCTCCTTGTTGGACAGCGTCGAAGTTACCCGTCTCGTCATGGTCGGCGCGGAGGTAGTCGTTAACGTGCCTTGGGCATGTCCAGGTCACGCCCGGCGCTCTCATCGATCGATCAGCATCTCCTTGGCACCATGGCGGTTGTCGAGGTGACCCTCACGACGGTCCACGATCGTCACACCGGGCGAGCCGAGGGAGATGGCGATCCGGTGCACCGTGCCCGGCTCGTCGGCGAAGCGACCCTCCGGGCCCTGCAGGCCCTGGCCCCGGGTCTGTCGCTCGACCTGCGGGCGGTCGCAACCTCGGAATTGGGCCCGGTCAAGATCGCCTTGGCTCAGGTACGCGAGAACGGTCACGACCTGGTGGGAAGCGCCGTAGTACGAGGAGGCGATCCCGTCATGGCGACAGCCAAGGCCGTTCTCAACGCTCTCAACCGCAAGCTCACTGAGGTGTGAACCGGGGAGGACGGCCAGCCTCCTCCCCGATTCAAAGGCTCAGGGTTCGATGGCCTCGCTTACGTGGGTTGTGCCATAGCCTTCGGTTTCGGGATGGCCGTGCTCTCCTCTGGTGAGGGCGAACTCCTCTTCTGGTGATAGCACCAGACGGTTGCGGCCCGAAAGGGCGAAGTAGGCCATCGCCAACACGAACCAGATGGCAACCCCATAGACCCCTGGTCGGTAGTCCTCGTTGAGGAAGGTCGCCACCAGAGCGATCACCGCGATGATCCCTGCCACGACCGCTCCGCCGACTCCAACCGGACTCCGGTAAGGACGGGCGATGTTGGGCAGGTTGCGCCGCAGCAACACAAAGGAAATGCACTGCATCCCGTATGAGATGACTGCTCCAAACACGGCCATGGTGAGGAGCGCTCCGGACACCGTTGACGCGAAGGCCGAGTCCTGACCGCCCGCCCATCTGAGCAGGAGAGCGAGAAGGACACCAATGACCGCACCCAGCAACAGAGCCACCCACGGCGTCTTGCGAGTGCCATGGGTGATAGACATCCACTTCGGGAAGTACCCCGCCCTCGAAAGCGAATAGATGTTCCTCCCGTAGGCATAGATGATCGTGTGGAAGCTGGCGATCAGACCAGAAAGGGCGGCGAGACCGAGCAGAGCCGCTCCGGTCTCACTGCCGAGGATCACCCGGAATCCGTCCAGCAATGGTTCTCCTGAAAGCCGAATGGCCTCGGCGCCGGTGACTCCCGTATTCAGGAATAGCACGAGGACGCCGGTGATGACCAGGGTCCATAGACCCCACATCGTGGCGCGGGGGACGTCACGAGCGGGATCCATCGACTCCTCAGCTGCCAGCGGCAACTCTTCGATCGCTAAGTAGAACCAGATCGCAAAGGGCAGGGCTGCGAAGATCCCGCCGATTCCAAAGGGCAGGAAGGGCGAGCCTCCGGATTCCGGTTCGATATTGGTCAACAAGGCCGCATCGAAGTTGGCTATCGACATGACGAAGTAAACCGCCAGCACAGCCAACGACAAGAAGCAGATGAAGATGGAGAACCTCATCGTCGCTTCGATTCCAAGGATGTTGAGGCCTACGAAGATCACATAGAAAACGATCAGCCAGACCATCTCGTCCTGGTCAAAGTTGAACAGTTCGGCGAACACCGGTCGGGCGTAGGCTGCGGCGAAGGTACCCACCACGGCGGTGGTGACGACGTATTCGACATTCTCAGCCAGACCTGTGATGAATCCACCCCAGGGGCCCATTGCCGATCTAGCAAACGAATACGCCCCACCCGTATGGGGGAGCGCAGGTGACATCTCGGCGATGCTGTAACACAGCCCGAAGTACATGATCGTGATCACAACTGTTGCCAGGAGGAGACCGCCGAACCCGCCCACATCGAGGCCGAGGTTCCATCCGGAGAAGTCTCCCGAAATGACAGCGGCCACCCCCAACGCCCACAGCGACCACACTCCGGCGTGACGCCTGAGACCACGTTGCTCGAAGTACTTGTGGTCGACGTCCTGGTACGTGACCGAGCCTTTCTTGCGCTCGGTGGACATG
>JAICND010000049.1 GCA_025929005.1 Acidimicrobiia bacterium | reverse complement strand
TGTGACCAATCGCGGTGAGGGAATGCAAGGCCTTCGGCTCGGATCATTACGGATCGAACCGTCGACTTTCGCCACCCGGCCAGTGAACCTCCGCGAAGTGATGTTTGGTCTCTGACGCCTGCTTATGCATGCCTCGGCTACAGACTTTTGCGGTCGGGGAGTGTCGGGTAGACCCATGTCTCCTACGAGTCCGCGCTTCACCATAGAGGTGCGGTCATGAACTGGCGTCGACCACGCAGAATCGATTGCCCTCAGGGTCAGCCAGGATGACATAGTCGGCGTCCGCTGGTCGCCCCTTCCAGTGAATCTCGGTGGCGCCTAGAGCGAGCAGTCGCTGAACTTCCTTGGCTTGATCATCGGCATAGAGGTCGAGATGAATTCGGGGCGGGACTTGCACCCTGGCACGGACCTGGTCCAGGGACACGTTCGGTCCTCTGCCGTCCGCCGGATACAGCAATGCGAAGTCGTCGCTGTCGTCTACCCGTCGGTCGTATCCAAGCGCCTTCTGCCAGAACTCGGCCTGTCGTTCGAGGTCATCGACTCGAATGACGATCGAACCGACTCGAATCATCATGGGATCCTAACGATCGCCCATATCCGGCCATTAAGAAAGCGCCCAAGGAACCTTCCCGGACCGACTACCCGCACTTCCCCGAACAGAGAGTCGGACCAGGTCCGCACCTTGGGCGCTTATTGATCGACAGTACGAAAAGCCGTTCCCCCCCGTCAACAGGTCTTGCCAGGGTCATGTTTCGCGAGTCCGATACCCAAATGGCCTCTACTGATGCCAAACGGGGGCCGAAATCGCAAACCCTCGACCTTTGGTCGAACGGTTATCCCCACTTTCCACAGGTTTCCACAGGGGGTTGTGCACAAGGGGATGTTGGCAACTTTCTACCGGTTGTTTTCGCGTTCAGTGTTGGCGCGTCACGAGAGCCCGAGAGCGCCTTTGTACAACTCGATGTAGCGGCGGAAGGTGGCGTCCCAGGAGAATCGTCGTGACCATTTGACGGCCGAGGCCCCCATCTTGGCGGCCAACTCGGGGTCATCGAGAAAGCGCAACACCGCTTCGGCATGATCCTCCGGATCCCATCCATCGATCAGGAAACCGGTGGAACCATCGTCGACCACATCCGTGAGCCCCCCGATCCGGGTGGCTACTACCGGGGTGCCGCATGCCTGCGCCTCGGCCGCCACCAACCCGAAACTCTCTGAACGGGATGGAACCATGACAACGTCTGCGGCCCGGTACAGATCGGGAACCAAGCCGTGGGGCACCGGGCCCACAAAGCGGATCTTGGCGGCGAGACCCAACTCCACCGCCCGCCTTCGCAAAGCCGACATCTCAGACAGACCCCGCGGTCCCGAAGGCCCCCCCACCACCATGAGGGTGGCGTCTCGATGCCGATCTACGATCGTTGCCATCGCCTCGACTGCCACATCGACCCCCTTGATGGGCTGGATTCGACCTACAAAGAGCACAACGGCTCCCGCTGCCAGACCCAATCGCTGGCGGGCCCGGTTCTTCGATCCGGGTCGAAACAGCCGATGGTCCACCCCGGGAGGGGAGGTACAGAGCCGGTTGGGATCAGCCCCGTAGAACTCCAGTAGTTCCTGGGCCTCGATCGGTGTAGACGCCATCACGCAGTCGGAACCCTCGATGACCTCGTGCTCAGCGGCGATTCGCAACAGGCTCTCGGGTGGTTCACCGGGACGCCGTGACTCGTCTTTGACCCTGCCGAGAGTGTGGAAGGAGTTGGCGAGGGGAATGCCAAGGGAGCGCTTGACGAGCAACCCCGCCCAGCCCGAGAGCCAGTAATGGGAGTGAATGATCTGGGGAGGGTCAAGCCTGAGCAACGCCTCAACCTGGCGGGCGAAGAGCCGCACATGCTTGGGCAGAGCCGCCACCGGAAGCGGGCTGGCCGGTCCTGCGTCGACGTGAAACACCCGGTAACCGGGGACTACTTCGACGACCTCGGGATCGTCGGGGTCGATCCGACGGGTATAGACATCAGCGCGGACGCCACGGGCCGCCATGGTTCGGGACAGCTCGTCGATGTAGACGTTCATTCCTCCCGCATCGCCCGATCCTGGTTGGAGGAGGGGGGAGGTGTGCATGGAGAGAAAGGCGATGCTGTCGATCACACACGCACCTCCATGTGGTGTAGCGGCCGCGGTCGAGCACCCATTCGACTCTTATATCCCTCGTCGCCTTTGAGAAAGTCGAAAATTACGAGCCGACTTCGGATCGCAGTTTCGATCATCGACGTCAGGAGGACCAGCCCCGGTGAGGCGGCTTGCAGAGTCGGATCGAAACAGGCGTTGTACAGGTAGTACCCCCGATCATCGGACCAGCCGAACAGGGCGGCAGTGGCAGCGCCCTCCCTTTCGAGTAGATCGACCCGCCAGCCGGGGAGGGTCGCCAGCCGCTTGAAAAAGCCGGCGCGTTGGGCGGTCATGAACTTCCCTTTGCTACCAGCCGCCAGCCGATGAAGTCGGATGAACTCTTCGATGCCGAATCCGGTCCCCGTGTGAGTCCGATGCGCAAGTGGACCAACTTCTGTCTCGTAGCGCCGTCGTTTACGCCGGAGCTCGTGACGATCCTTCTTCCCCACCAGCGAATAGAAGTCGTCGATGCTCGAGGGCAGGTCAAGGACCATGGCAAGGTCGAACTCGACGGTGCGGGGAGTGATCCCGGCTGCCACCAGGCCCTCGTGCAACAGCCTGGCGGCTTCCGCCGGCAGAGAGTCGAGAAGGATCCGGTCACCGGGCCTCAGCTGGGCGGCCAACTCGAGACAGACCGCGGTGACGTCAGTTCCCAACGGGCTGTGGTAGTCGGTCAGGTCGCTTTCTCCGGCGAATTCGAGATGGTCACCTCCATCAAACAGAATCAAAGCCGAGTTGTGGGCCTCGACCACGACGAGTTCGCCCTCGCGTGGCAACTCTTCCCACCAGGCCCTCAAGAAGCTTGGACGTGGGAAAGGGCCCACGTCGGCGACCGCTGGCTCCAACTCGAGACCTGCCGTCGGGAACTCCTTGGTGCGAATCAGGCCCACTGCAGCTCCAGGAGGGACCGATAGGCGCCCACCGGAACTCCGCCGCCTTTTACCTGCGGCTGCCGGTGGCGTTGCAACGGCTCCCAGGCGTTGGGCGGAAACACCTCCAGCTGGTCGAGAGCAGCGATGGCGGTCATGCCGGCCACCTGATCCGAGCCGTCCCAGCATTTGACAGCCACTCCGAACCTGTGGCGAACCGAGACCCCCAGAGCCCCCCGGGCACCTCGTTTGGCAACAGCATCGGCGTTGACGGCGATCGCCGCGTCGGCATTGCTGATGCCCGAGACCAAACGCGGGTATGCATGCATGGCGCGGTAGACCGGCATAAAGCCATCATCCACCGCCAACCGTAAGAATGCTCTCGCCATTCCAAGCACCGTGGTGCTGTGGACTGGCGCCCCGCATCCGTCGACGCCAATGCGAACGTTGATCCGGCTGACTTCACTGATTAACTCGGTGATCTGCTCCTGCAGGGGACCACCGGGATCGAGGTACTTGGTCGGATCCCACCCTGAGCTGACACAGGCTCTCAGCATCGCGGTGTGCTTTCCGGAGCAGTTGTGAAACAGGCGCCGGGGCCGGTGCTCTCCGGCGAGCAGCAATCGACGTTCGGCTTCGGCACGGATGGGCCAATCGGGAGGGCATTGCAGATCCGCTTCACTGAGGCCGGACCGATGAAGCATCGACTCGACCAGGGCCAGATGCACGGCTTCACCATCGTGGCTGGCACAGGCGAGGGCCAGTTCCTCAGGAACGAGTCCCGCTCCAGCAGCCTGGGAAATGGTGGCCTGGAAGGGCTTGGCCGCCGACCTGAAGAAAAACGGCCTCTCGATGTCACCGGACCATGCCACCAGCTCACCGGTGGAGTCAACGATGGCAACGGCACCGTCGTGAAGGGTCTCGACGAGTCCCGAGCGGACCTGCTCGGCGAGCATGGAACCGTCCTACGAGGTGTGCAGGGCCGGATCGCCCAGATCGTTCTTGTACCTGGTGACGACCTCGGCGTGGAGCCGATCAAGGACCGCCTGGACCTGCATCCGGGCGGCCGAGAGTTCGGCTTCAACTTCGGCCAGCTCCACCGAAGCCTCGGCAAGTTCCTCGGAGGTCAGCTCGGGAAGGCGAACCATGAGATCGCTCCCCAAAACTCGATCCACGTTTCTCCGACCCCGCACCGGAAGAGGTGGCAGCTCCGTGGACAGATGACGGGCGGTTCCACCGCCAGTTCGCTCCCGACCGACGAGGATTTCTGGCAACGCCTCTATCAGGCTCCGATGCTCTTCCCCCCGACGCCGCCTCTGTTCGAAAGCGAGCAAGTCGAGCCGACCATGGAGAAGCCGTCGGTAGTAGGACAGCTCCGTCTCGACCTCCTCGGCGAGATCACGACGACGTCTGAGCTCGTCCAGATCAAACGATTCCGGATCTGTGCTGAAGTCCGGGGCGAGGACCTGATCCAGTCGTCGGTGCTTCTGGGCGGAGTCGTTGGTCACGTTCGGGAGGTTACCGGCAGGCACTGACAAGTGTTGGGTAGGGGTTCACGGCCGCGCCTCCCCGGCCCGACGGGTGAATTTCAAAGTGAAGGTGGGGCGCTCCGCCGGCGGCGTTGCCTGTGTTGCCGTTGTAACCCACGACGTCACCCTTTTCGACCCGTTCACCACTGGAGACGTTGAATCCCGAGAGGTGGGCGTAGTAGTAAGCGGTCCCGTAGTCGGCCGTGAGCCACACCGTCTTGCCACCGAGGCCGCTATTGCCGACCGATACCGTCCCCGAGGCAACGGCATACAGGTTGGCGCCCATGGGTCCCATCATGTCGGTTCCCTTGTGCTGCCGCCCACCCGAACGAGGAGCTCCCCACGAGTCGATAAAAGACGAGCCTGGGAAAGGACAAATGAATCCCGGAGTCGCTGAGGGAGGTACTCCGGCGGCGCCACCTCCGCGGGCAGCGGCCGCCCGGGCCTGTTCAATCTCGTACTGCTTCTGTAGGTCGCGACAGCGTCCGGAGAGCTTCTCCCAGGCGCGCTGATCGGCCTCCATTGCGCTCTCCTGGTTGTCCTTTGCCTCCAACCGCTGGGCTTCGACCGCCCGCAACTCAGTCTCGATTCCTTGCAGCCGCCCTTGCAGGCTGTTGAGTTCGGTCTGAGCGGCGGCGAGGTCTCCCGCAACATCTCGTTCTTCGCTGGCAGCAGCAGTGAGAAACTCGGTGGCCGTGATTATCTCGTCGAGAGATCCCGTCATGAAGAAGAACGCGTTGGTGCTGCCGGCGCTCATGTAGGCCTCGACGGCTTGCTCCTCGAAACGCTCGCGGGCAACGTCCATGCCCTCCCGGCGGAGGTCGATGGCATCGCTGGTGCGCTGCTGGCGGTAGAGCACACTGTCCACCGCAACCTGAGCTGCCTCGTACTCCTCGGCCGCCTCCTGGAAGGCAGCCTGGGCGCGTCTGTACTCATCGAGGGCGTCAGCCGAAGACTCGCAAGCCTGGTCGACCTGGCTTCTCGTCACGGCCCGGGCGGATCCGGGGACTAGCAGGGTGACCGCCAAGAGAGCCAGCAGCCATGCAGTCCACCGGCGCGAGGAACGACCGGTCATGCTGGCCAGAGGCTACCGCACGAGGCGGACCGGGTCGAACCACTCACAGGGCAAGGTTGAGGATCGGGTAGTAGAGGGCCGCGGCCAGGATTGCCCCGTCCAGGGCCGTCAAAGCGCCCGGAGCGGGGCGGGAGAGAGACAACCGCCCGGTGCGGATCAGTGACCCAAACCCGCGCCCGGCGACCAGGCCGACCGCCATCCCCAGTCCCACCAGGAGGTAGCCAACGAGGTCTTCGTCCCAGATAAAGGCTCCGGCGGCGGCCGCTACCACCGAAGCCAGGGCGGTACCTGTGAACGGATCGATCAAGGGAGTCCGGACCTGATCGAGGATCCAGGCGGCGATGCCTGCCACGACGATCACGAGAAGGAAAATAGAGGTGGCGTGGGCTTCGAGTTCGTGAACAGTCCGCGCCAGCATTAGGGAACCAAGAGCGGATCCGCCGAGAAGCGCGACCATGACACCCGGCGCCATGGTCTCCAACGCCCGGTAATTTTGGAAGCCGACCCCCCACCCCATCGTGACTACGACTGCAATGAAAACGGTGAGACCGAGACCGATCCCGCCGAGGGTGTGGGTGGAAATGGCAGAGAGGACAATGACGACCAGCAGCGCACTCTGGGGAAGCAGGCGACCCCGAACCTCGAATCGATAGGCGAGATCGATCACCCAGGCGGCCAATACGGCCACCAGGGCAGCCGCCCAAAAGGCGGGACCGTCGGCCACGTTGGCGCCAATCAGAATGAGAATTGCTATGACACCAGCCAGGGCAGAAGCATCAACTGCCACCCGTGCTACGGCGTCGTTGGTGCCTCCCGACACCGGGGGGATCACCGCTACCTCGTCGTCGGGTTTGACGCGATCCTCAAGCCGAGCGGCTTCACCGTTGCGCCATACCGCCGCCGTAGAGAGTCCCGCTGCAAACTCGGGGCCAAGGCGATGTTCCACCGCAGCCAGAACCTCACCAACCGTTTCGCCGTCGACCTCAAGACGACCGGTGCCGGCCAGCTCCCGAAGGTGGGCGAATAGCCGGACGGTCGTCATCGAACGGAGCGTACCGGCTTTATGTGACCGAGGAAGGTAGTGATCTAAAGGTTCCCGCGGGCTGCCTGGTCGCGCTCGATCGCCTCGAAGAGCGCTTTGAAGTTTCCCTCCCCGAACCCCACCGCTCCCCTTCGTTCGATGAACTCGAAAAACACGGTGGGCCGGTCCTGGAGCATGCGGGTGAAGATCTGGAGGAGGATGCCCCCCTCGTCCTGGTCGATGAGGATGTTGAGGCGACGCATTTCGTCCATGTCGACGTCGATGTGGTCAACCCGATCGGGCACCTCGAGGTAGTAGGTGTCGGGTACGTTCATCATCATCAGGCCGCGATCACGCACCGCCGCCACCGTCTCGAAGATGTCCTCCGTGAGCAGAGCGAGGTGTTGCACACCAGCTGCCCGATAGAAATCGAGGTACTCCTCGATCTGGCTGCGACGCCGACCTGTGGCGGGTTCGTTGATCGGAAGTTTGATCAGCCCGGACCCATCCCACACCACCTTCGACATCAGCGCCGAGTACTCGGTCGAAATGGCCTTGTCGTCGAAATGGCGCAACAAGACGAAGCCGAAAACCTGCTCGTAGAACTCCACCCACTTGTTCATCTCACCGAGGGGCACGTTGCCGACCACATGGTCGATGCGACGCAGTCCGACCGGCCGGGCGATGTCATCGGTCATGGGTTGGAAGTCCGGGGGCGGCCATTGTTGATCTGACTCGACCAAAGAATGAATCGTCTCGCCGTAGGTTCGAATGCCTGCCACGGTCCATGTTCGCCCATTGCCCTCCATCACTTCGGGCTTATAAGCGGACTCAGCCCCACGCCCCAACGCATGATCGAAGGCCTGGCCCGCGTCGGGAACCTCCAGGGCGACATCGTGCACCCCGGGTCCATGCTCGAGCACGTGGCGACTGATCGGATGGTCCGGAGAGAGGGCACCGCTCACGATGAAACGGACATCGCCCTGTCTCAACGCCCACGACGCCGACTCGCGGACGCCGGTTTCGGGACCCCGATAGCCCTCGATCGAAAAGCCCATCAGCGCCCGGAAGAACTGGGCCGCCTGATATGCGTTGCCGACCCAGAATTCGATGTGGTGAAAGCTCTTGATCGGGAAGGGATCGGAGGGGGTGCCCCCGTACGGATTTGCCAACGGTGTTGCCTCCTGAGATGTTGTCCCGAATACTGGGTCAGCCTAACCCGGGCCATGCAGATGATGTATAAGAGCGGAGTGAGGCCCAGCGGACTCGTCCAAGGTAAGACGTGAGCAAGATTCTCGTGCCAGTACACGTGCCCCAAGTCGGTGACGCCCGTGGCAAACATTGGGCCAAGGTGATCACCTCGGTCGACACATCCAAAGCGTCTGGATGGGCGTTTGTCGGTGACTTTGTCGCCGATGGAGGAACCCAGGACCTACCGGTGTCCTCAATCCTCCTGGTCTACGGCGAACGCGGCAGCCGCGCCAATCCCCAGGGTGAGGCACGGCTCTACACGGTCAATAGCGACGCCACCCTGACTCTGCA
>JAICND010000022.1 GCA_025929005.1 Acidimicrobiia bacterium | reverse complement strand
GGGCGGGTCCTTTCAGGGCAGCGCCCCCAATCAGGGGACTGACTCCGATGACAGGACGCACCTGGCTCAGCGCCTCGGTGATCCCGGGAACAGCCAGGATGGGCCATATCGAGAGGATCGGATTCGAGGGTCCGATGATCACCGCGTCGGCGGCGGTGATTGCTTCTATCACGCCCGGAGCTGGCTTGGCGTTGGCCGCTCCCTCGAATCGCACGTCGATGACTTCATCGGTGTGGTGACGGGTCACGAAGTACTCCTGGAAGCGCAACCACTCGCCACCGGGCGTGAACAGCTTGGTTCTGATGCGATCGTCGGTGACAGGCAGCACCGTGGCGGCAATGCCGAAGGCAGACGCGATCGCCGTCGTAACCCAAGTCAGTGACCAACCCGCAGCCAGTCGATCCGTCCTGAACAGATTGGTGGCGGCGTCCTTGTCTCCGATGCGAAATGTGCTGTCGAAAGGCAAAGCTTCCAGCGCGTCCATCATGGCGAAGGTGTCTCCCGCCAGGCCCCATCCGTGGGGGCCCTCCATCCCGGCCATCGTGTATATAACAGTGTCGAGGTCCGGGGAGACCTCAAGGCCATAGACTTGATCGTCGTCTCCGACGTTGACAACAAGAGTCAGTTCGACTTCGGGGATGGCGACCAGGCCCCTGGCAAGGCGCGCGCCGCCAACACCCCCAGACAGCAGGACCACCCTCATCGACACCTCCCAAGATTGCGGTCCGCCCCGGACCACTACACAATGTCCGGCCGCATGACTAGCCCGCCGGGTCTCCCGGTAGCTCCTCTACCTGTCACGCCCCCGGATTCCCCCTCGGTGGCAGCCGTGGTGTTGTTCACCGACGGCATGAATCTCTCGGAAACCCTTTCCGCCCTGTCGAGGCAAGTCTACAAACCGGATTCCGTTCTGGTCGTCGGGGGTGGTGAGGCTGGCGAACGAATTGCGCGCGATCAGGGTCATGCTTTTGCATCCTCGATCAGCCGGATTCTGGAGACGCTTCCCGAGGGGTCGTCGTACGTGTGGTTGGTCCACGGTGATACCCAGCCACGACCCGACGCCTTGTCATCGCTGGTGACCGAAACCATTCGCAACGATGCGTCGGTTTCGGGTTCAAAGGTTCTCGTGACCGGCGAGGACGACCGACTCGACTCGGTGGGGTCGGCAACCGACGCTTTCGGGGAGCCGTACTCGGGACTCGATCCCGGTGAGTTGGACCTCGAGCAATACGACGTGGTTCGTGAAGTGGCCTTCGTGTCGCCGGTATCGATGTTGGTTCGCAAAGACCTTCTTCGAGGCTTGCGAGGCTTGGATCCCACTGTGCCGCCCTTGGCTGGGGGCCTTGACCTGTACCAGCGGGCGCGGCTGGCTGGAGGCAAAGTCATCGTTGTGCCCTCCTCAGAGGTCTTCCATGCCGATGGATGCCCAGCCGACCGCCGGGGTTGGCGCCAGATGGCAGGTCGGCAAAGGGCGATGTTGATTGCCTATCGGCCGGTGACGCTGGCCTGGGTACTCCCCGTAGGTCTCTTGGGAGGAATTGCCGATGCTGTCGGTCAAATTTTCCTCGGCAGGCTCGGGCCCCTCCTTGATTATGTCCGCTCGTGGCTCTGGAACCTGGCAATGCTCCCCGGCACAGTCGTAGCACGCCGCGGCCTCAACCGGATCCGCCGTACCGGTGATGAGGAACTGTTCCGCTTTCAGGTCGGAGGATCGGTTCGCCTGCGCGAGACCGGCGCAGAACTCGGTGAGAGACTCTCACGAGCCCTCGTGGACGGCGAGAACACATCGTTGTCGGAACGGGCGCGGGTGGTCTGGAGGCGGCCCAGCGTCCTGATGGGACTCGCGGCCCTCGTCATCCTGCTGATTGCCACCCGCGCTATCTGGCTCGGCGGCGTGCCACAAACTGGCTTCAGCCTTATACCAGGTGATGATCCGCTGGCCACCCTCGGCAGCTACGCGGGTGGCTGGAACGGCAGCGGCCTCGGTTCCCCGAACCCCCCACCACCCGTGGCCGCCCTTGGTGCAGCGGCGACACTCGTCTTGGGCGGAAGAGCGGGACTCGCCGCGGCGCTTCTCACTTTCGCTGCCCTAGTACTGGGGTTTGCGGGCTTAGTTCGGCTGACCCGCCGGGCCGGAGCCGGTTTGGCGGCCGGCTATGTCGCCGGCGCCGTGTATCTGGGGGGAGCCGCGGCTCTGGCCTTGTTCGGGGCTGGACAGTGGCCACTCCTCATTGCCGCAGGACCTCTGCCTTGGGCCCTCGACCCGATCATTGCTTCCCAACCGTCAGGAAGAAGGCGAACGATGGGAACCTGGGCCAGGGGCGGGCTGGCTGCTGGCTTTGCCGCTGCCGCGTATCCGCCTTTGTTGGCGGTGATAGGGATCGGTGGAGTGCTGTGGGGGATCCTCACACGGCGGATTCGGTCCCTGGTCACCACAATCCCTGTGGTTATCCTCGGAGGGGTCGGGATCGCCCCCTGGGTGGTTGGGGGAGAGCTGATGGCACTGCTTGAGGCAGCGCCAGTTCCCGAGATACGACCGACGTGGCTGTGGCCCGTGTCGATCGCGCTCGCCATGGCGACGGCCACCCTCTCGTTCGATCGGGTCAGACTGACCGGAGTTGCTTGGGGGGGACTGCTGGCGGGAGGCGGGTGGCTACTCGGGCTGATTCCTGTCGTTCCACCGGGCGTCGGTTTGGCCGGATTGCTGCTGGCTTCATTGGGGGCAGGGCTGCTCGCTTCCATGCTGACGGAGGTGAGGGAGGGCCGCGCCCGCCGGCCAATCGCCACTGTCGCCCTCGCGCTTCTACTCACGCCCGTGGCCATCACAGTCGGACAAGGACGGGCGGGATTGCCGGCCGACGCCTGGAGTCAGCGCCTGGCGTTTGCGGGCGCCATCAGCGAAAGCGCCGACCCTGGTCGGGTTTTGATCCTGGGCAGACTGGGAGAGCTCCCAGGTGGAAGCCGCCTTGCCGGCGACGTCGCCTATCGCGTGGTTGATGGTGAGCAGGCGACCCTCGAGCAGGCCTACCTGCCGGGACCCCGGGTGGGTGATGTGGCCCTGGAATCCGCAGTTGCGAATCTGGCGGGGGCGACCTCGCTCCGTCCTGGTGCCGAGTTGGCGCGATTCGGAATCTCGTGGGTTCTAGTCCTGGAAGGAACCACCGCTCTCAACGATGCGCTCTCCAGTCAGGTCGATCTGTTTCCACGGCTAGTCGACCCCGATAGCCAGGTCCTGGAGAACGTCTCGGCGGTGGGCCGGGCCGTTGCTGATGATGGACGCTCCTGGATATGGACCAACGGCGCCTACGAAGGCACCCCGGCGTCGGGAAGAGTCCGTCTGGCCGACAACGCCGACCCCGGTTGGGGACCCGACTGGATGGCTGTCGATTGGGCCAACTCGGTAGCGGCAACCGAGGGACGGGCCGTATTCCGAGCCGACCCTGCCGTGCAGACCGCCGCAATTGTCTCAGTCGCCGCTCTCTTCGTCATGATCCTCGGCTCCTGGTGGGGGCGGAGTCGCCCACCCGCAAGGTCCCCAAGATGATCTGGCTGCGGCTGCTTCTCGTGACGCTGGTGTTGGGGATGATCGGTGCGGGAATTGTCCTAGGCCCTCAGCCTCGAGAGGTCGGCCCCGAGCTGCCGGTTGCGGGTGAGGGTCCCTATCTGATATGCCCGGGAGCGGTGGCTGGCGGTGGCTTCATGGGTCGGCTGGGACTCTTTGCCGAAGATCCGGCGCCAGGTCGGCTAACCGTGGTCAGTCCGGGAGGAGCATCGGCGACGATCCAACCTGCTGGATTGGGTGGGGCGATTGCCTCCATCGGAGACCTCGCCGAGCTCGGCGCCACTCCTCTGTATGTCGAAGCCTCGGGACAGATCGCCGCTGCTACTTTTGCAGGCGCCGCCGACGCGGCTTCGCTGGTTGGTTGTGTTCGGGGGAGCCCCGGTCCGATCGCTGCCCTTGGCGTGGCCACATTTGGCAACGAATCGGCCTCGTTGCACCTCGTCAATCCCTTCGCTCATGACGCCACCCTCCGACTGGAGTTGGTGAGCGAACTCGGAACCGACACGCCCAGCGACCTGGAGTCGTTCCGTTTGCCCGCCGCAACCCATCTCGAGATTGGTCTTGGCCAGCTTCTCACCGGGCGAGAAGCCGTGAGCATCGAAGTCGAAGCGCTGACGGGACTGGTGGCAATGTCGGTGGTCCGGGCTGCAGCTACCGATGTGGCCGCGGTGGAAGCCGTCCCCGGATCCCTTGAGTGGCACATCCCGATCTTCGCGGAGGCTCAGACCGGCCAGCTGCACATTCGATCGTTGAGCGACGTTGTCGGCGACTATCGGGTCGACCGAATTGACCAAAGCGGCACCCTCGAAGGGGTGGCGGAAGCAACACTCAACCCGGGCGAGCAAGTGGTTCTGTCTCTCGCCGACCTGGGCGCAGCTCAGGGTGGCCTGGCTGTGGTCGGCACCGAGCCACTGGTGACAGCGCTCGTGATAGAAGACGGCAACCGCCGGGCGGCTGCGAATGGCGGTGTACTCGCCTCGCGCTGGGTAGTACCGGTTTCCAGCACCGGCCTAGAGGGTCAGAATCACATCTGGATCTTCAACCCTGGCGATGCTCCGCTAGTCGCCGGGTTCGCGCGACTCGATGGTGCCGCCCCAGGCACGAGTCTTGAGGTTGCTCCCGGCGCTACGGTCGACGTGCCATTTGGCGACATTGGAGGCGGTGGCATGCTGGTCGAGTCGGATGGGTTGATGGTCGTTTTCTATGGAGTCGTCAGTGGGGACGCGATTGGCCTAAGCGTGGCCGCCACTCTCGGATGACCGAACCGGTTCTTCGCCTGCTGGTGTTGGCCGGTGTGGTAGCGGTCGTAGCGGCCTTCTGGTGGCAAGCCCGGCCCGATCGAGCAGAACCAGTCAGTACCCACAGGCCCGATCTGGCCCCAGGGGCTTACTTCTTCTCCTCGGAAACCTGTGGAAGCTGCGTGCCGGCCCGCAAGGTGGTCATGTCGAGCCTCGGTGATCGCGTCCACGAAATCCGCTTCGAGGATCATCCGGGTGGGTTTGGAGCACACCAGATCACCCGGGTCCCGACGTTGCTGATCGTGCGCCCAGGAGGGGAAGCCTTGATGTTCGAAGGGGTTCCGAGACGCAGGCATCTCCGGGGTCTGTACTGAGTCGTGGGTCCTTGTATGAGGCGTGGTCGATCCCTACCGTGGCTGAATGCTTTCGCACTGTGTTCGATGTGGCAAGCCGGCCTCGAGCCGCATGATGTTTTCCTACGCTGATCGCCTGATTTGGCTTGAGGACCTGACCTCGCTCATCACTCCCGGCTACTCGATGTGTGCCCATCACGCCGGTCGACTGATACCCCCTTTGGGGTGGACTCTGACGGACCGCCGCACCGTGACCCCCCTGTTTGCACCGCTGGAAGTGGCGTGACTTGCCGCTCGACCGCGATCTTCTTGACGCGGTCCGGGAGCTAGATCAACACGACTTGCGCCGCCTTCTGATCCTTACTCGCGCTCAACTTGAACGCGACGGCGTGGTGTCACCTTCCGACCAGACCAAAATCAAACTTCGTCGACAGTCGGTTCGGTGCGGAAAGTCGAGCTGCACGGCCTGCCCCCATGGGCCCTACTGGTATGCGTACTGGTGGGAGGATGGCCGTCGTCGCAGCCGTTACGTGGGACGTCTTTTGGAAGAGGCCTAGCCCCTCTGCGGCGGACTAGTTCCTATCTAGTACCTAAAACCGACGGCCGTTAGGATGACCGGGCTCATGGACTGTCCTCAGTGTGGCGTTAACGACGTAATCGAAATCAAACATCGCTTGCCCGACGGCACCGAGGTCCAATTCTTCTCGTGTCACCGATGCGAGGAGAAGTGGTGGGACCGGGGCGGGCAGCCCATCGACCTTCGCCAGGTGTTGGAGTTGGTCCGCAAAGCCCGCGACTAAAGCCTGATGCAAGCCGCTGGTTCGTTGCCGCGGTTTCGAAGCTGGGTGCCTCTGGTGGTGGTGGCGGGGGTCTCGCTGGTGGTGCTGGCCATCCTCAACCCCTTTCTGATCTTTACTGCCAACACGCCGTCAGGCGGGGATATGGCGGCTCACGTCGTCCCTCCCGCCTACCTGCGCGATGTTCTGCTCCCCGAAGGCCGCATCCTCGGATGGTCGCAGGACTGGTTCGCCGGATTCCCGGTCTTCTACTTCTACTTCCCGCTTCCCTCGCTGGCGATCGTCCTCCTCGATCTGTTCCTGCCATACGGGGTGGCATTCAAACTGGTAGCCGTGGCCGGACTCCTCGCCACGCCACCTGCCGTCTATTACCTCGCCCGCACCCTTCGCTTCGGACGGCCGGTCTCAACGGTGGCGGCCGGGGCGGGGGCAACCTTCATATTCATGGAGAGCTACACGATCTACGGGGCGAACGTTGCCTCCACCCTGGCGGGTGAGTTCTCGTTCTCGTGGTCGTTCGCCTTCTCGCTCCTCTACCTGGGATTGCTCATCAAGGCTGTGCGGGACGATCCCAAATACGCCCTGGCCGCCGCCGGCGCTCTCGCCTTGTGTGCGCTCTCGCACATCATCACCACCATCGTCGTGGTGGTGGCGAGCCTCAGCGTTCTCGTCTGGAAGGGCGCCTGGCGAAAAGTCATCCCCATCTGGGTCGGCGCCTTCGCCATAACTGCCTTTTGGTCGGTGCCCCTGCTAGCGAGGATCGGCTTCAGTTCTGACCTTGCTTGGGTTCCGCTGCGGACCTGGGAGGAGCTCTTTCCCCTTGAGATCTGGCTCTTACTCCCGGCCGCCATCGTCGGGGGCATCTGGACCGTCCGCCGAACCCCCCGTGCGCTGCCGATCGTGGTGCTCACCCTGTTGCCAGTCATTTACTACCCGCTGCCCCTCGTTCTCCCAGAACTCCTCCCTGACGTCTTCACCGGAAGGTGGAAGTTGTGGAACGGTCGGCTGCTCCCGAATTGGTATTTCGGTGTCACCTTCTTTGCTGCACTTGCCCTGGGCGGTCTGAGCGTGTGGGCGGCGCGACGACTTCCGTCGCGTCTGTCTCGTCATTGGCCCCGGCTGATGGTGGCCCTGGCACTGGTCGCGGCGATCGTCGTCGCCTCCCGTGAGCCAGACATTCCCAGGTCGGTCCTGTGGATCGCGGCCATGGTGGGAGCCATCGGGCTGGCAGTTTCCTTCCTGTGGTCACATCGCATCGACACCAGAAGCTTCCTGGCCATGACGGGTGCCGGACTTCTGGTGTTTGGGGCCGCCGCGGGCATTTCGTTCATAAATGGTTGGGCTCGCTGGAACTTCACCGGATACGAAGGAAAGGCCAAATGGCCCGAATACGAGGCCTTGATGGACACGGCCTCCACCCTCGCCCCCGGTCGGATCCAGTGGGAGTACGACAAGACCATGAACGAATACGGATCACCGATGGCGCTGATGCTGTTTCCGTATTGGACTGGTGAAGCCCACTCGTCCATGGAGGGGTTGTTTTTCGAATCGTCACTGACGACGCCGTTCCACTTCCTCAATCAGGCAGAAACCAGCGCCAATCCATCGAGTCCCATTCCGGGTCTGTCGTATCACCGCTTTGATCTCAGCCGTGGCGTCAGGCACATGGAACTGTTCGGCATCACCTACTACGTCACGTACACGCCCGAGGCCAAATTGGAGGCGGAGAATCACGAAGAGCTGACTCCCGTGGCCGCCACGGGGCCATTTACCTTTTATCGCTTCGACGACGTTGAGATGGTGGAAGCCGCCACCTATCAGCCGGTCGTCTACGAAGGCGCCGAGTCGAGTGTCCTCGGCAAGATGCTTGGTGTCGTCGGGATCGGTCAGGATGTGGGTGAGTTGAGCTTCTCCGAGTTCGCCCTCGAGTGGTACGACGACCTGTCCTTAATAGATCGTTGGGTCGCGGCTGAGGGTCCGGAGACCTGGCAGCGGGTCAGCACGCTCGCCGAAATTCCCGAGACACCCTTGACGACCAACGCTGAGATAACCGATGTCGTTATCGAAGACCACCGCATCTCCTTCACCACCACCGCGGTAGGGGTTCCCCATCTCGTCAAGGTCTCTTACTTCCCCAACTGGAAGGCGACTGGAGCCGAAGGCCCCTATCACGCCACCCCCTCATTCATGATGGTGATCCCGACCGACGAAGAAGTAGTTCTCGAATTTGCCAACACCTGGGCAGAGAATGTCGGGTGGTTGTTGACCGGGCTTGGTCTGGTGTCGTCTGGGTATCTCTTTGTTCGGAACCGGATCAACCGCGACCCGAAGAGCGCCCCACCCTCCCCCTAGCGATCCACCACAACAAGCGGATGGTGTCACGACCCATCTGCCACAGCATCGATGCGCGTAGCGGTGCGGTGGAGGCGCCGGGCCCCAGTTCGACGGCTGCCTCCTTCAGGACAAATCCAGCCCGGTGGGCCCTCACCAACATCTCCAGGTCATATGCGTACCCACGGATCCGCATCTGCGGAAGAACGTGGTCGAGCACCGGTCGCTTCAGGATCTTGAGACCGGTCTGGGTCTCTGTGACAGGTAGCCCGAAGATGCCAACAGTGAAAAATGAAAACAGACGGCTGAGGATTCGGCGCGCCAGCGGATAGCGTCCCTCACCCATGGACTCCCTTTTGGAGCCCACCAGGACGTCGACTCCCTCCATATGTTCGATCAGGGCGGGTACCTGCTCGGGTGGCAGGTCGAGGTCGGCGTCGAGAAACACGACCAGATCGCCCGTGGAGGCGCGGGTTCCCGTGAACAATGCTTCACCCTTGCCCTGGTTGTGCTCATGGCGAACGATCGACGCCCGGGCAAGCGTCTCGGCTGCGCGCCGGGCTTCGACATAGGTCTGATCGGGGCTTCCATCGTCAACCAGGATGATTTCGACCGACCCGTCGGACGGGAACGCGGCTGCTACCCGGACCAGGTTGGCGGCGATGACCTCACCAAGCCGATAGGCGGGAAGCACGACCGACACGGCTGGTCGGGTGGGTGCTGGCATGAACGGCGGGAGTGTACGCGCCTCTCGTACAATCGCCCGGCCAATGAGCGGCGTCTTCAAGGCTTACGACATAAGGGGACGAACCGATACGGGGGAATTGACCCCCGAGCTCGCCCAGGCCGTCGGTGCTGCCTTTGCCCGCCTGGCCAAGGCTCCCCGGATCGCGGTTGGACGTGACTGTCGAGCTTCTTCACCCGCTCTGGCGAACGCCCTCATGGCCGGCATCACGGACCAGGGGACTTCGGTGTTCGACCTTGGCGAGGTGGCCACCGACATGATCTATTACGTGTCCGGGACCAAACAGGTGCCTGGAGCGGTTGTCACCGCCTCTCACAATCCGTCCGAATACAACGGCATCAAGCTGTGCAGGGAAGGAGCCGCCCCGGTGGGGGAGGACAGCGGCCTGGCTGAGATCGAACAGATGGTGCGGGCCGGCCTCGATCCGGGTCCTGGCGGGGGCACTATTGAGCAACTTGATCTCCGCGAGGGATACATCAACCACCTTCTTTCGGTGGTGGAGCCCGAACAGATGACCGCTTTGCGGGTGGCGGTGGACGGTGGAAACGGGATGGCCGGGGTGGTCGTTGAGGACGTCTTCGCACGGATACCCCCGAGCCTCCTGGGGCTCTACCTGGAACCTGATGGCACCTTCCCCAACCACCCGGCTGACCCGTTGCAACCGGAAAACCTGGTCGATCTGATTGCCCTGGTGGGGGCTGAGTCCACCGACCTTGGGGTCGCCTTTGATGGTGACGCGGATCGTGCGTTCTTCATCGATGACCGGGGAAAGCCCCTATCTGGCAGCACGACCACGGCGCTGATTGCGCGCTGGTTTCTGGCCAGGCGGCCCGGCGCCACCATCGTCCATAATTTGATCACGTCGCGGGCCGTTCCCGAGACGATCAAAGCCCACGGTGGTATCCCCATCCGGACCCGGGTGGGACACTCGTTCATCAAGAAGATAATGGCCGAGACCGGAGCT
>JAICND010000127.1 GCA_025929005.1 Acidimicrobiia bacterium | reverse complement strand
GCAAGCAGGGCCGCTTCCGCCAGAACCTGCTCGGAAAGCGGGTCGACTACTCGGGTCGTTCGGTCATCGTGGTGGGTCCCCAGCTCAAGCTCAACCAGTGCGGACTTCCCAAGGTCATGGCCCTCGAGCTGTTCAAGCCGTTCGTGATGAAGCGTCTGGTCGACAAGGACCAGGCTCAGAACATCAAGTCGGCCAAGCGGATGGTCGAGCGCCAGCGGCCCCAGGTGTGGGACATCCTCTCCGAGGTGATCCAGGAACATCCCGTGCTGCTCAACCGTGCCCCCACCCTTCACCGCCTCGGCATCCAGGCTTTCGAGCCGGTCCTGGTGGAAGGCAAAGCGATCCAAATCCACCCCCTCGTGTGCGAGGCCTTCAATGCCGACTTCGACGGCGACCAGATGGCTGTGCATCTGCCCCTGTCGGCGGAGGCACAGGCCGAGGCGCGGGTGCTGATGATGTCGACCAACAACGTGCTGCGGCCCTCCAACGGTCGTCCGATCGTCACCCCGTCTCAAGACATGGTGATCGGCGTGTACTACCTCTCGGAGATGGTGCCTGACGCCCTCGGGCATGGGCGAGCCTTTGGCGACGTAGCCGAAGCGACCATGGCCTACGACCTGGGACAGCTCTCCCTCCACGCACCCATCAAGCTGCGTGTGGGTGATCTGGCGGGGTCGCCCGAACGTCATGCCGCCTTCAAGGCTTCGCTTGGCCACATGATCACCGACGAGCCGATCGATGGAACCGCGCGCTACGAGACCACCCTGGGTCGGGCGCTGCTCAACCAGGCCTTCCCGGACGGCTTTCCCTACATCAACTCGGTGATTGCCAAGTCCGACATCGGCCGGTTGATCGAAGTCGTAATCGAGCACTACCCGCGCACCGACGTCGCTTTCACCCTCGATGCCATCAAGGATCTGGGTTTCCGTTTCGCCACCAAGGCGGGCCTCACCATCGGGTTGGAGGACGTCAAGACCCCCGGCGACAAGGCCGCCATCCTGGCGGACTACGAGTCGCGGGCCGACAAGGTCCAGTCGTTGTATCAGAAGGGCGTGGTTACTGAAGAGGAGCGTCGCCAGGAGCTGATCGAGATCTGGACGGAAGCCACCGACAAGGTCAAGGAGGCCATGGAGGCCAACCTCAAGGCGGAGAAGTTCAACCCTCTCGACATGATGGTCGGATCGGGTGCCCGCGGGAACATGCTGCAGGTGCGCCAGATCGCTGGCATGCGGGGATTGGTCGCCAACCCCAAGGGCGACATCATCCCACGGCCGATCGTTTCCAACTTCCGCGAAGGGCTCTCGGTCCTCGAGTACTTCATCTCCACCCACGGGGTCCGCAAGGGCCTGGCTGACACTGCGCTTCGGACCGCCGACTCCGGGTATCTGACTCGGCGGCTGGTAGATGTGTCACAGGAAGTGATCATCAAGCAGCAGGACTGCGAGACCGATCGCGGGATCCGGATTGCCGTCGTCGACGACAGGGGCCGGAAGATTAGAAACCTTCGTTCTCGTGTCTATGGCCGGGTTCTGGCTGACGACATCCGCCTTGAGAAAAAGCTGGTCGAATCCGACGACGTCAAGCTCAAGGCCGGCACGCTGGTGGGAACCAAGGAGTTCCAGCTCATCGACGGCACCGCCGGCATCCTCGAGCTGCGGGTGCGCTCGCCGCTCACCTGTGATGCTCCCCTCGGCATCTGCCAGTCCTGTTACGGCCTGTCTCTTGCCACCGGGAAGGTGGTCGAGGTCGGTGAGGCGGTCGGGATCATGGCCGCCCAATCCATCGGCGAACCCGGCACCCAGCTCACCATGCGCACGTTCCATACTGGTGGTGTGGCGGGTGAGGACATCACCCATGGTCTACCGCGCGTGGTCGAGCTCTTCGAGGCTCGCACCCCCAAGGGCAAAGCTGTGATGACCGAGGTAGCCGGCAACGTCCGGATCGTCGACGATGAAGAGGGCAAGCGGGTCGTGGTCGACGCCAAGGAGGGAGAAGCCGAATATGGGATCTCTCGCCGGGCCCGGCTCAGGGTCGCCGAAGGCGACGTCATCGAAGCCGGGGCCCAACTAACTGAGGGCCCGCTCGATCCCAAAGAGGTGCTGGAGATCCGCGGGGTGCGCGCCACCCAGCAGTATCTGGTTGACCAGGTGCAGGAGGTCTACCGCTCCCAGGGCGTCGAAATCCATGACAAGCACATCGAACTGATCGTGCGTCAGATGTTGCGGCGAGTCAGGGTGGTGACCCCGGGCGACTCCACCTTCCTGCCGGCGGAACTGGTCGACGAGAAGGACTTCCGTGAGGCGAACAAGCGCCTGGTGGAAGAGGACCTGCGACCGGCCGAAGGTCGGACGGAGCTGATGGGAATCACTAAGGCTTCCCTCGCCACGGACTCGTGGCTGTCAGCGGCTTCGTTCCAGGAGACCACCCGGGTGTTGACGGACGCCGCCATCTTCGGCAAGTCCGACTTCATGCGCGGCCTCAAGGAGAACGTCATCATCGGCAAGTTGATCCCGGCCGGGACCGGAGCCAACGACTACCAGGTCCTGCAACCGTCACTGCCTGGCGCCACTACCGTGGCGTCGCTGGGATGGGAGATGCCAAGCCGTGAAGATGAGGGCTTGCCTGACGATCCCGCCGAGTGGCTCAAGAGTTTGGGCGCAACCCGCTCTCTCGATGCCGATCTTGACCTGTCTGAGGACCTGGTCATGGCCGACGGCGACGGCGAAGTCGAGTGATAACAGGAGTTCGTTGCGTAGAACGGGACCTTCGGGTCCCGTTCTTATGCGGCCCCGAAGGCTGAGGCGAGTGAGGTATCGGCGATCCGCTTCAAGTCCTCGTGGGTAAGACCCAGGGCCGTGGCGGCGTTGCGGTAGTTGTCGGCGATGTAGCCACCGAAATAGGCCGGGTCATCGGAGTTGATCGACACCTTGAGCCCGGCCTCCAACATCCTGATTAGCGGGTGATCTTGCATGCGGTCGACCACCTTGAGTCGCACGTTGGACATCGGACACACGGTCAGGGGGACTTGTTCTTCGGCCAGGCGCTTGACCAGGTTGGGATCGTCGAGACAGCGGACCCCATGATCGATCCGTTCGGCTCCGAGCAGGTCGAGGGAGGCCCAGATGTAGTCCGGCGGACCTTCTTCACCGGCATGTGCGACCGCTCGCAATCCCATCGAGCGGGCTTTCTTGTAAGCGCGGGCGAACTTCTCCGGAGGATGCCCAACTTCTGACGAGTCGAGCCCAACCGCGATGATCTGGTCGACAAACGGTTCGGCCTGATCGAGGGTTTCCAGGGCATCGTCCTCGGAGAGGTGGCGGAGGAAGCACATAATGAGACCACTGCTGATCCGATCCGCGTAGGCCGCCTGGGCGGATGCGAATCCCTCCATGAATTCGGCGAAAGGGACGCCGCGGGAGGTGTGGGTTTGGGGGTCGAAGAACATCTCGGCCCGCGTGACGCCATCGCGGGCAGCCTTCGACAGGTAGGCCGACATGAGGTCGGCGAAGTCCTCGGCGGTCCGCAGCACTGCAGCCGCCTGGTAGTAGATGTCGAGGAAGCTTTGGAGGTTGCTGAACTCGTAGGCCTTTTTGACCGAGTCGACATCTGCATATGGGAACTCGATCCGATTGCGGGTGGCCAGATCGAACATCAACTCCGGTTCGAGGGTCCCCTCGATGTGAACGTGAAGTTCGGCCTTCGGGAGGGTGGCGATAAAGGCCCCGAGGTCATCGTCCATGGCGGGACGGTAGTCACGATTCGAGTTACTCGGAAGGGCGGTGGCTGCGAAGACCCGCTAGAACCCGCGAAGGCGTGAGCGGGATCTGGTGGAACCAGACCCCCGTGGCGTCATGGAGAGCCGCTACCACCGCGGCGGCATAGGGGATCAGCGGCATCTCGGCCATGCCCCTTGCTCCCCAGGGGCCGCGAGGGTCGGGGACTTCGACCATGACCGTTTCCACCCTGGTTGGTACGTCGCCGATCCCCGGGATCAGATAGGCCGAAAGGCGGGGATGGGTGAGGCGGGCGTCCGCCACCTGGAGATCCTCGGACAACGCATACCCGTGCGCCTGCACGATGGCGCCCTCCACCTGGCCCTCGATGAGATTGGGGTTGATGGCCCGTCCGACATCGTCGGCACAGATCACCCGGTCGACGACGATGTGGCCCGTCTCGACATCGACGGATAGATCCACGACCTCGGCGACGTAGCCATAGGTGAAGTTGGGGTGGCTGAGGCCAGTTTCGGGATCAAGCGCCTCGGTCGGCGGTGGGACGAACCGGAAACGACCCAAAGCCGGGCGTTCCCCGTCGTTCCACTTCTTCAGCGCCTCTTCCGAGGCACCGAGGATGGCGTTGCCTGCCATCCAGGTGAGGCGGGAAGCCGAGGCAGAACCGGAATCGCCGGTGGTGGCAGTGTCTGAGTAGACGGCCTCCACCCGGGAGAGGTCCACTCCCGTGGCTTCCGCCGCCATTTGGCGGAACACGGTGTGCGCCCCCTGGCCTACCTCGGCACCGGCGTGGAAAAGCACCACTCGTTCGATCTCGTCATCGCCGTGCAACTCGATGAATGCTTCGCAACGCTCGGGGAAACCGAACGAAAAGCCGATGTTCTAGAAAGCGCAGGCGAATCCGCGGCCACGTTTGATGGCAGTGGAGTTCGGCGAGAGAGACGAGAACGGCGACACCGCCTCCGGTTCCACCGAGTCACGGGCGGCCTCGGCGGCCGCTTCGATGACTTTGACGATGCTGACTCCGGCCGGCATCTCGGTTTGGGTGATCCCTATCGACCCATCCCTGAGAGCGTTGCGCAACCGAAGGTCGACCGGGTCGATACCCAATGTGTCAGCCAGTTTGTTCATTTGGGTCTCGGCGACAAAGGCTCCCTGCGGCGCCCCGAAACCCCGGAAGGCTCCAGTTGGAACCGCATTGGTGTAGACGGCGTAGCTATCGATGCGGGCGTTGGGAACCTCGTACGGCCCCGACACTGTCAGATGGAGGTTGCCCAGGACCTTGTTGGTGGTGTAGTTGTACCCGCCCGCATCGAGGTAGCAATCGGCTTCCACTGCCACGATCCGGCCGTCTCTGGTCGCCCCGAGACGTGCTTCGATCCGACCCCGATGACGTTTGTGATGACCGACAATGCTCTCTTCTCGCGACCACTGTGTGCGAATGGGCCGATTGATGCCGCGCTGATGAAGACGCCACGAGGCGAGCGCCAGCACGATTTGCAGCGACATGTCTTCTCGTCCTCCGAAGGCTCCTCCCACCGCCGGATAGATGATCCGCACCCTGTCAGCGGGGAGGTCGAGCGCATGGGCGATCTGCTCTTGATCTTCGTGGACCCATTGCCCGGCGATCTCGACGGTCACCCGTCCCTGGTCGTCGACATAGGAAACAGCCGCTTCCGGTTGTAGATACGCGTGCTCTTGATAGGGGAGCTGGTAGGTCCCTTCGACCACGACCTCGG